>NZ_JAEVHN010000859.1:0-2257 GCF_016803375.1 Micromonospora sp. 4G55 | reverse complement strand
CGGCTGGCCCGGCAGTGGAGCCGCTGACGACCGGCCGGGGCGCCGCAAGGTTTCGCACCCGGCGTCGGTGTTTCCGCGCGGACCTGCGGCGCGGCTCACGGCGCTCCCGTCACGCCACCCGGGTGCCGCCGCCCGGGGCGGCGTACGATCGGATCTGGACCACACCGGGAATCACTGGACGACGCGCGACGTTGGCCAGTGCGTCCGGACCCATACCGCGCAGGGAGATTTCCACGTGACCACGCCAGCGCAGACCGAGTCGACCGAGGCCAAGGCCCCTACTTCCGTCGTCCTCACCGACGTCGCGGCGCAGAAGGTCAAGGCCCTGATCGAGCAGGAGGGCCGCGACGACCTGCGGCTCCGGGTCGCGGTGCAGCCGGGCGGCTGCTCCGGCCTGCGGTACCAGCTGTTCTTCGACGAGCGGTCGCTCGACGGTGACGTCGTCACCGACTTCGACGGTGTCGAGGTTGTCGTCGACCGGATGAGCGCCCCCTACCTGGCCGGCGCCACCATCGACTTCGCCGACCGGATCGACGCCCAGGGCTTCACCATCGACAACCCCAACGCGGGCAGCTCCTGCGCCTGCGGCGACTCGTTCAGCTGAATCGACCAGCACCTGCGTACGGCGGGGCCGTCCTTCGGGGCGGCCGCGTCGTCTGTGCGCCTCCGCCGGAGGTGACGTCCGGATGAGCGCCGGTTGCGCGTTGTCGAGAAGACCCTGGACCGGCTCCCCGGGCGGCCCGGTAGGCTGACCGGCGCCGTGCTCCCGACCCCGAGGGTTGACATGAAGATCGCCGTGACCGGCTCGATCGCGACCGACCACCTGATGAGCTTCCCCGGTCGCTTCGCCGACCAGCTCATCGCCGACCAGCTGCACAAGGTGTCGCTGTCGTTCCTCGTGGACGACCTGGTGCTGCGTCGCGGCGGGGTGGCCGCCAACATCGCCTTCGGCATGGCGCAGCTCGGGCTGCGCCCGGTGCTGCTCGGTGCGGTCGGCGCCGACTTCGCCGACTACCGCTCCTGGCTGGAGCGGCACGGCGTCGACTGCGAGTCGGTGCACGTCAGCGAGGTGGCGCACACCGCCCGGTTCGTCTGCACCACGGACACCGACATGTGCCAGATCGCCTCCTTCTACGCCGGGGCGATGAGCGAGGCCCGCAACATCGAGCTGTCCCCGGTCGCCCAGCGCCTCGGCGGTCTCGACCTGGTGCTGGTCAGCGCCAACGACCCGGAGGCGATGATCCGCCACTCCGCCGAGTGCCGGGAGCGCGGCTACGCCTTCGTCGCCGACCCGTCCCAGCAGCTCGCCCGGATGGACGGCGCGGACGTGATCGGCCTGATCGACGGCGCCGACTACCTGATGACCAACGACTACGAGAAGTCCCTGCTGCAGAGCAAGGCCGGCCTCACCGACGAGCAGCTGCTCGACCGGGTGAAGGTGCGGGTCACCACGCTGGGCAAGCACGGCGCGGAGATCGCCGGCCGGGACTTCGGGACGATCCACGTGCCGATCGCCCGGGAGATCCAGGCGGTCGACCCGACCGGCGTCGGCGACGGCTTCCGGGCCGGCTTCTTCGCCGCGCTCTCCTGGGGCCTCGGCCTGGAGCGGGCCGCGCAGGTCGGCTCGCTGCTGGCCACCCTGGTGCTGGAGACCGTCGGCACCCAGGAGTACGACGTCCGCCGCGACCTGTTCGTCAAGCGCCTGGCCGAGTCGTACGGCGACGCCGCCGCCGAGGACGTGCGGCCGTACCTGCTGCCGTGAGGCCCGTCCTGGTCGCGTTCGCCGGCCTGCCGGCGGTGGGCAAAAGCACCCTCGCCCGGCGGGTCGGCGTGGCACTGGGCGCGCCCGTGCTGCCGGTGGACCCGGTCGAGCGGGCGCTGGCCCACCACGGGCTGGTCGGCGACGTGCCCGGGATGGCGGCGTACCAGGCGGTGGCGGGGCTGGCCGAGGTGCAGTTGGGGCTCGGCCGTGACCGTGGTGGTCGACGCGGTCAACCCGGTGGCCAGCGCCCGCGGCCTCTGGCACGACCTGGCCGAGCGGGCCGGGGTGCCGCTGCGGGTGATCGAGGTGCACTGCGGCGACGAGGCGGAGCACCGCCGCCGGGTCGAGGCGCGGCTGCCCGCCGAGCCCGACCCGCTGCTCCCCACCTGGGACCAGACCCTGCTCCGCCGCGCCGAGTACGAGCCCGATCATCGGCCCCCGCCCTGGTGGTCGACACCGCCGTGGACCCTGGACCCCCTCCCCGCCATCCTCACC
>NZ_JAEVHN010000858.1:0-2261 GCF_016803375.1 Micromonospora sp. 4G55 | reverse complement strand
CGAGATAATTTATCTTTAAGAACAAAAGGAAATAAAATGAAAAAGATTTTTTTATCATTAAGTTTAGCAAGTGCTTTATTTGCTGCAAGTATTAATTTTAACGAATCGACTGCAACGGCTAATCGTGTGAATCCTGCTGCTGGAAATGCAGTGCTTTCTTATCATGATTCTATTAAAGATGCAAAAAAATCAGTGGTTAATATTTCCACCTCAAAAACTATTACAAGAGCAAATCGTCCAAGCCCTTTGGATGATTTTTTTAATGATCCTTATTTTAAACAATTTTTTGATTTTGATTTTCCTCAAAGAAAAGGAAAAAATGATAAAGAAGTGGTGAGTTCTTTGGGATCAGGGGTGATTATTTCAAAAGATGGTTATATAGTAACAAATAATCACGTTGTAGATGATGCTGATACGATTACAGTGAATTTACCAGGAAGCGACATAGAATATAAAGCAAAACTTATAGGTAAAGATCCAAAAACAGATTTGGCTGTTATAAAAATAGAGGCTAATAATCTTTCAGCTATTACTTTTACAAATTCTGATGATTTAATGGAAGGAGATGTTGTTTTTGCACTTGGAAATCCTTTTGGAGTTGGTTTTAGTGTTACAAGTGGGATAATATCTGCTTTAAATAAAGACAATATAGGTTTAAATCAATATGAAAATTTTATACAAACAGATGCTTCTATCAATCCAGGAAATTCAGGTGGAGCTTTGGATGGATAGTCGCGGAGTATTTAGTAGGTATTAATTCAGCTATTCTTTCTCGTGGTGGTGGAAATAACGGCATAGGTTTTGCCATACCTTCAAATATGGTTAAAGATATAGCTAAAAAACTTATTGAAAAAGGCAAGATTGATAGAGGATTTTTAGGTGTGACTATTTTAGCTTTGCAAGGTGATACTAAAAAAGCTTACAAAAATCAAGAAGGAGCTTTAATCACTGATGTTCAAAAAGGTTCAAGTGCTGATGAAGCAGGGCTTAAGCGTGGAGATTTAGTTACTAAAGTTAATAATAAGGTTATAAAAAGTCCTATTGATCTTAAAAATTATATAGGAACTTTAGAGATTGGTCAAAAAATTTCATTAAGTTACGAAAGAGATGGAGAAAATAAGCAAGCAAGTTTTATTCTTAAAGGTGAAAAAGAAAATCCTAAAGGCGTACAAAGCGATTTGATTGATGGTTTGAGTTTGAGAAATTTAGATCCAAGACTTAAGGATCGTTTGCAAATTCCAAAAGATGTTAATGGTGTTTTGGTTGATAGTGTTAAAGAAAAGAGCAAAGGAAAAAATTCTGGTTTCCAAGAGGGTGATATTATCATAGGTGTTGGACAAAGTGAAATTAAAAATTTAAAAGATTTAGAACAAGCTTTAAAACAAGTTAATAAAAAAGAATTTACCAAAGTTTGGGTATATCGCAATGGTTTTGCGACTTTGCTTGTGCTTAAATAAAAATAACGGAAGGATTTTCCTTTCGTTATAAATTTTAGTTTAAAATTAAAATTAAGTTTAAAATAAAGGAAAACTATGACAAATATTCTTATGATAGAAGATGATTTAGAATTAGCAGAAATTACAGCTGAATATTTGGAAAATTTGATATGAAAGTTGATATAGCTCATGAACCTTATATAGTCTTTCTAAGCTTGCATTAAAAGAATATCAGCTTATCATTTTAGACCTTTCTTTGCCAGGGCTTGATGGGCTTGAAGTGTGTGAAGAGATTCGTAAAAAGTATGATACGCCTATTATTGTTTCAAGCGCAAGACATGATATTACAGATAAGGTTAATGCTTTAGAGCTTGGAGCAGATGATTACCTACCAAAACCTTATAATCCAAAAGAATTACAAGCACGTATTAAAAGTCATTTAAGACGTATTTCAAATACAAAAAGCGCCATAGCAAAAAGTGTAAAAGATCTTGTTTATGATCAATATAAGCATATTATTACCATGAAAGGACAAGAGCTTACTTTAACTAATGCTGAATTTGATATTTTAAGCTATTTGATTAAAAAAGAGGGTGGAGTGGTAAGTCGTGAAGAGCTTGTTTATAATTGTTCTTCTATTAGTGAGGATTCTAGTAATAAAAGTATAGATGTTATTATCAGTAGAATTCGTCAAAAGATGGGAGATGATCCAAAAACTCCAAAATATATTCACTCTATACGTGGAATAGGTTATAAGCTTACTCAATGAATAAATCTTCGATTTTTTATACTATAACTTTTATTTTTATTTTTGCTGGGGTTAGT
>NZ_JAEVHN010000857.1:0-2261 GCF_016803375.1 Micromonospora sp. 4G55 | reverse complement strand
ATCGCCCCGCCCCTCCCCGACCGCCAGATCGTGCCCGAGCCCACCCCGGTTGTCGATGCCGGGCGGGCAGCCGGTCACCCGGTGCGGGTGAGGGGGGCTCATCCGGTGTGCCGGCAGGATCGCGGTTCGGCGGGCTGTGCGCCCGCCCCGTGTCCCGATCCCGGGAGGAGTGAGCGCATGGCCGGCGCGACCGTCGTCACGCGAACCGACCAGGACATCCAGACCGACGTGCTCGACGAGCTGACCTGGGAGCCCCGGGTGAGCCCGGCCGAGGTGGGGGTCACCGTCGCCGAGGGGGTGGTGACGCTGACCGGACGGGTGGACAGCTACGCCGCGAAGTGGGCCGCCGAGCGGGCCGCGCACCGGGTGGCCCGGGTCCGGGCCGTCGCCAACGACCTGGCCGTACGGATCACCCCGTCGGCCGAGCGCACCGACACGGAGATCGCCGGGGCGGCCGAGCGGGCCCTGGAGTGGGACGCCTTCGTGCCGGTGGAGGACCTGGAGGTGACCGTCGCCGACGGGTGGGTGACGCTGCGCGGCGGGGTGGAGTGGGAGTACCAGCGCCGGGCCGCCGAGCGGGTCGTCGGCCGGCTCACCGGCGTACGCGGGGTCAGCAACGGCATCACGGTCCGGCCGTCCACCCCGCCGACCGGCGCCGAGCTGCCCGACCGGATCGTCGACGCGCTCGCCCGCAGCGGCGCCACCGAGCCGGACCGGATCAGCGTCCGGGTGTACGGCGACACCGTGGTCATCGACGGCCTGGTGCACTCCGTGCCGGAGCGCGACGAGGTGGAGCGGATCGTCTGGTCCGCCCCCGGCATCCGGGAGGTGCACAACCACGTGACGGTGGGCCGCTGAGACCACCCGGGCCGGGTGAACCGGCTTCACCCGGCCGGCGGGCAACGTGGGAGTCATGACTGATTCCGACGGGCTGATCACACCCGGGAGCCCGGCGCCCGACTTCACCCTGCCGGGCACCCCGGACGGGCGACGTACGGGCCCCGGGCAGTTCCGCGGCCGGCCGGTGGTGCTCGCCTTCTACCCCGCCGACTGGACCCCGGTCTGCGGTGACCAGATGGCGCTGTACCAGGCCGCGATGCCGGAGTTCGAGCGGTACGACGCGGTGCTGCTCGGCCTCTCCGTCGACAGCATCTGGTCGCACCAGGCCTTCGCCGAGGCCAGGGGCATCACGTTCCCGCTGCTGGCCGACTTCGAGCCCAAGGGTGAGGTGTCCCGCCGGTACGGCGCGTACACCCCGCAGGGGGAGTCGGCGCGGGCGCTGGTGGTGCTCGACCCGGATCAGACGGTGGCCTGGAGCCACCTGTCGCCGCCGGAGGTGAATCCGGGCGCCGACGGCATCCTCGACGCGCTGGAGCAACTCGTCGCCGATCGGCGGGTGGTGACCCGATGACGACGCCGCTCCAGGTCACCGCCCGGCTGCGCACGCCGGTGGACGGCACCGACCACGTCCGGGGTCCGGCGGACGCGCCGGTCACCATCGTCGAGTACGGCGACTTCCAGTGCCGCTTCTGCGGCGCGGCGTACCCGAACCTGGCCGAGGTGCTGCGCCAGCGCACCGCCACCGTCCGGCTGGTCTACCGGCACTTCCCGATCGCCAACGTCCACCCGTACGCGGAGAGCGCGGCCGAGGTCGCCGAGGCGGCCGCCCGGCGCGGCAAGTTCTGGGACATGCACGACTGGCTCTACGAGCACCAGGACCAGTTGGACCCGGTGCACCTGTCCCTCGGCGTCGAACAGCTCGGCCTGCCACCCGACGAGGTCAGCGCCGAGGTGGAGCGGCAGGCGTATGCCGACCGGGTACGCCGGGACTTCGTCGGCGGGATCCGCAGCGGGGTCAACGGCACCCCCACCCTGTTCATCAACGAGGTCCGGCACGAGGGCGGGCACGACCTGCCGGAGCTGCTCGCCGCCGTGGACGCGGCGGCCGGCAGCTGACCGGGCTGCGCGCCGACCACCGCCGGGATCGCACCGCCCGGCGGCGGTCGGCCCGCGCGTGGTCAGATCAGCCGCAGCTCGCGGGCCCGCCTTACGGCCTCGCGCCGGCGGGTCGCGTCGAGCTTGCGGTAGATGTTGCGCACGTGCGTCTTGACGGTGTTGACCGACACCGACAGCTCGCTGGCGATCTCCACGTTGGACAGGATGCTCTGCAGGTAGCGCAGGATGGTCAGCTCCCGCTCGGTCAGCGGCTCGTCCAGCGCCCGCTCCGCGCCGGCCGGCCCCCGTTCGGCGGGCTCGTCGGC
>NZ_JAEVHN010000856.1:0-2274 GCF_016803375.1 Micromonospora sp. 4G55 | reverse complement strand
CCCGCCCCGAGGCGGTCGATCCGGCGCTGCGCGCCCCGGACCTGCTCTCCCTGCGGATCACCGTGCCGCTCCCCGATCCCGCGCTGCGCCGCGAGCAGCCTCACGTCGCTGACCCGGCAGGTGCCACTGGCCGAGGACGTCCGGCTGGACGAGGTCGCCGGTCGTACCCCCGGTTCGTCGCCGCCGACCTGGCCGCGCTGGTCCGCACCACCTCCCGCCCCGAGGCGGTCGATCCGGCGCTGCGCGCCCCGGACCTGCTCTCCCTGCGGATCACCGTGCCGCTCCCCGATCCCGCGCTGCGCCGCGAGCAGCTCACCGTGCTGACCCGGCAGGTGCCACTGGCCGAGGACGTCCGGCTGGACGAGGTCGCCGGTCGTACCCCCGGTTTCGTCGCCGCCGACCTGGCCGCGCTGGTCCGCGAGGCCGGGGTCCGCGCGGCCCTGCGACAGAAGGCCGTCGAGCGGCCGACCGTGGCGATGGCCGATTTCACGGCGGCGCTGGAGGTGGTCCGGCCGACCACGATGGCCGCGTCCACCCTGGAGCTGGCCTCGGTCACCCTGGACGACGTCGGCGACCTGGTCGAGGTGAAGCAGACCCTCACCGAGTCGGTGCTGTGGCCGCTGACCTATCCGGACACCTTCGCCCGGCTGGGCGTGCAGCCGCCCCGGGGCGTGCTGCTCTACGGGCCGCCCGGATGCGGCAAGACCTACCTGGTGACGGCGTTGGCCGGGTCGGGCCGGGCGAACGTGCTGTCGGTGAAGGGCGCGGAGCTGCTCTCCAAGTGGGTCGGCGAGAGCGAACGCGCCGTCCGGGAGCTGTTCCGCCGGGCCCGCGAGGCCGCGCCCACGCTGGTCTTCCTCGACGAGGTGGACGCGCTGGCCCCGGTGCGCGGCCAGGCCAGCGACGGGGGTACGACCGACCGGGTGGTCGCCGCGCTCCTCACCGAGCTGGACGGGGTGGAGGCGCTGCGCAACGTGGTGGTGGTCGCCGCGACCAACCGGCCGGACCTGGTCGACCCCGCACTGCTGCGCCCCGGGCGGCTGGAACGGCTGGTCTACGTGCCGCCGCCGGACGGTCCCGCGCGGGCCGAGATCCTGCGCGCCGCGTCCCGGACCGTGCCGCTCGCGCCGGACGTGGACCTCGCCGCGCTCGGCGGGGAGCTGGACGGCTTCTCGGCGGCGGACTGCGCCGCGCTGGTCCGGGAGGCCGCGCTGGCCGCGATGCGCGAGTCGCTGGCCGCGTCCACGGTCACCGCCGCACACGTGGCCACGCCCGGCGGCGGGTGCGCCCCTCACTCGACGCCGGCGCAGGTGGCCTGGCTGGCGGCGTACGCGGAGAAGCAGGCGGCCCGCTGACGGGCACCCGTCGAGGACGTCCGGGGCGTCAGTCGGTGGGCAGCAGCGGGCCCAGCGGGCCGAGGTCGAGGTTGAGGTCCTCGGGGGCGAGGTCGAAGTACTCGCGCAGCTCGGTCATCTGCGCCTCCAGCGCCATCAACGTGGCGCCCACCCGTTCGATCTGCTCCTCGGTGAGGTCGCCGAGGTCGACGCGGCGCAGCGCCTGCCGTTCCATCAGCTGCCGCAGCAGCTCGATCACGGTGAGCACGAGGCTGGCCAGCCCCCGCTCGACGGAGTCCCGGTCGACGGCGAGCCGCCGGTCCAGCGGCGTCACCCGGGGGGGCCTGCCAGGCGGCCGTCTCGCCGAGGGCCGCGGCCAGGTCGGCGGCCTCGTCCCGGCGCGGCCCCGGCCCGGTCACCCGACCTCCCCGGGCAGCACCACGACACCGGGCGACCCGAGCGGATCGGGCAGCTCGGGTGGGGTGAGCGCGCCGACCGACGCGACCAGCGCGCGCAGCGAGATGCGGACCAGGTCGATGTCGGCGATGGCCAGGGTGATGTCGCCGGAGATCACCACGCCGGTGGCGAGCACCCGGTCGAGCAGGTCGACCAGCGCCACCGGGCGGTAGGCCAACGGGTCGTCGGCACTGCTCGGGGCGAGCGAGGTGGTCACCACGCCGGCTCCCGCACGGTCTGCACGGGCTCTGCCGGGCCCTCCGCCACAAAGGAGTACGGCGGCCACGGGCCGGTCAGCTCCAGCCGGATCTCCGGGTGCCGGTCGGCGAGTTCCCGGACCAGCGCGGCGAAGCCCCCCACCCCGGCGGTCTCCACCAGGTACGCGCCGTTGAGCACCATGGCGGTCGGCGCGCCGGAGAGCCGCCGGTCCTGGGGAGCGTGCCGGCGCGCGGCGGCGACGTACCCGGCGAGGGCGGCGTGCACC
>NZ_JAEVHN010000855.1:0-2274 GCF_016803375.1 Micromonospora sp. 4G55 | reverse complement strand
CACCGGACGCCCGGCCGCCGGCGGCAGCTGCGCCACCGCCTCCTCGGTCGGCTCGGCCGACGCGTCGACGGGCTCGGTCGGGTCGACGGCCACGGCCGAGCCGCTCGGCTCCGGTGTGGCGGACGCCTCGGCGGCGAGCAGGCCGACCACGTCGCGGGTGGCGCTCTGCCGGGCGAGCAGCCGCAGGTTGGCGTCGTACGCCTCGGCAGCCAGAGTGACCCGTCCCCGGTCGACGTCCTCGGCGAAGGCCACCCGGTAGCGGGCGGTGACCGTCCGGTCCGGGCAGAGCGTGCCCGGGTCGAGCTGACGGTCGGTGAGCCGGGCGATGTCCCCCTCGGTCTGGATCTGCAACGGGAAGCTGCCCGAGTCCTCCACCCGGTCCACCTTCACCTGGTCCAGCCGCAGGCCCCGCACGCTGAGCACCATCGACCACCGGACCTTCACGCACCGGCCGCCGTCGTTGCGCGACACCACCGCGGAGAGGGTGCTGGCCTGGTCGCCGGCGCTGAACTCGTCCGGTAGGCCGCTCAGCTCGGTGGCGAAGCCGTCCGCCGCCGAGGCCGGCACGGGCGCGGCCAGCCCCGTCACGGACAGGCAGGCCAGCACCACCCCGGCCCGCAGCGCGTTCCGCCACACCGTCACCACCGCCTCGCCCTCCCGTCGGTCGCATCCACCTGGCAACGCTATGAGGGGTGCCGGGAAGCCGGTAGACGGGCGTGTTCGCACGAACCGTGAAGTACAGGTCGGGTTATCACGCTGGGTGGTGAACCGGTCACGCCCGCCCCGCGACACGCCCGGGAACCGCCCCGGGAGACAATCCCCGGGTGTCCGATCTCTCCGCGGCCTTCGTCCGGCTGCACGCCCGCCTCGCCCCGGTGACCTTCGTACCGGAGGTGCGGCTGCACCAGGCCGACGAGCCGATCGGGCTCTGGGAACTGACCGAGGGCGAGTTCCGCAGCTCCCAGCCGCCGCCGTTCTGGGCCTTCGCATGGGCCGGTGGCCAGGCGCTGGCCCGCTACGTCACCGACCATCCGGAGCTGGTGGCCGGCCGCCGGGTGCTGGACCTGGCGTCGGGCTCCGGCCTGGTCGCCATCGCCGCCGCCCGGGCCGGCGCGACCGCCGTCCGCGCCGTCGAGGTCGACGAGCGGGCGGTGGCCGCCGTCGCGCTCAACGCCGAGGCCAACGGGGTACACGTCGACGCCGAGTTCGGCGACATCCTCGACGCCGACGCCGGGGACGCCGAGGTGGTGCTCGCCGGGGACGTCTTCTACAGCGAGGCGATGGCCCGGCGGGTGCTGCGCTTCCTGCTGCGGGCCGCCCGCTCCGGCGCCCGGGTGCTGGTCGGCGACCCGGGGCGGGCCTTCCTGCCCCGCCAGCGGTTCCGCGAGCTGGCCGCCTACGACGTGCCGGTGCCGGAGGCGCTGGAGAGCGTACGGGTGAAGCGCACCACCGTCTGGGAGCTGGACCCGGCCCCGCCGGGAGCCGCCCGCTAGCGTGTCGGCGTGCTGTTCCGGGGCTGGGGGGAGTCCGTCGACGAGCGGTGGCCGGACGTGGCCACCGTCGCCGACCACGTCGGCGTGGACCACCTGGTGGTCACCCGGCACGCGCTGGTGCGGCAGGTCCTCGCCGACCCGGACACCTGGCGGCCGGACAACGCCCTGGACGCGGTGACCCCGGTCCCGGTGGCCGCGCTGCGGGTGCTCGCCGGGCACCGGTTCCGGTTGCCGGCGACGCTGGCGAACAACTCCACCCCCAGCCACCCGGCGATCCGGGGAATCGTGGCGGAGGCCCTGCACCCGAACCGGGTGGCCGCGCAGCAGCCCTGGCTGACCGGGCTGGTCCGGCGGCGGCTGACCGGGCTGGCCGGCGCGCTCGACGCGGGCGAACCGGTCGACCTGTACGCCGAGCTCGCCGCCGACCTGCCGCTGCTGGTGCTGGCCCGGCTCGTCGAGCTGCCGGACGCCCCGGTCGGCGCGGTGAAGGACTTCGCCCGGGCCGCGCTGGAGCTGTTCTGGGCGCCGCTGGACGCCGACCGTCAGCTCGTCCTCGCCGCCGAGGTGGGCCGGTTCCACACCGTGCTGCGTGACTTCGCCGCCACCGGGGGGCGGGCTGGCCGCCGCGCTGCGCGCCGACGGGCACTCCCCCGACGTGGTGGTCGGCGCGCTGTTCTTCCTGCTGGTGGCCGGCCAGGAGACCACCTCTCAGTTCCTCACCCTGCTGCTGCACCGGCTCACCGCCGAGCCCGAGGTACGCGCCGGGCTGCGCGCCGGCACG
>NZ_JAEVHN010000854.1:0-2277 GCF_016803375.1 Micromonospora sp. 4G55 | reverse complement strand
ACCCGCAGCAGCGCGGCCTCGCCGGGCCAGCGGGTCGAGGTAGCGGTCGATCAGGCCACGGCGTCAGCGTGAGCACGTCCTCGGCGATGATCACCTCGGTCTCGGCGGGCAGCGCCGCCGCGATCAGCGCGACCACGGCGGCGACCGGGCGCTCGCCGTCTCGGGCGGCGTCCAGCGCCTCACCCCAGAGCAGCGCCCGGGCGAGCGGGTCGGCCAGGCCCGGCAGCACCATCGGCACCGCGTGGGCGGAGGCGGCGTCGAGCCGGATCTTGGCGAAGGTCAGGTCGCCGTCGTTGGGCAGCAGCAGGCCGGTGGCGCGCTCGCCGATCAGCGCGGTCAGCTCGGTGCGGCCCTTGTCGGTGTCCGGGTCGAGGTCCACGTCGAGGCGGCGCACCGTGCCGTCCGGGGCGTACCGGCCCACGCCGACCCGATGCGGGCGCAGCACGGGGTGGGCGTCCGGGGCGGTCTGCACCAGGGCGGCGTCGACCCAGCGGCCGTCGGCGTCCACCGATGTCTCCATCCGCAGCGTGTTGACCTGGGGGCGGCGCAGCCAGCGCTCCGCCCAGTCGGTGAGGTCCCGGCCGCTGGCCGAGCTGAGGCTGGCCAGCAGGTCGGCCAGGGTGGCGTTGCCGAACCGGTGGGCGGCGAAGTGGGCGTTCAGGCCGGCCAGGAAGGCCTCGTCGCCCAGCCAGGCGACCAGCTGCCGCAGCACGCTGGCGCCCTTGGCGTACGAGATGCCGTCGAAGTTGAGCAGGCCCTGGGCGGCGTCGCGGACCTCCTCCGGGGCCACCGGGTGGGTGGAGGGGCGCTGGTCGGCGGTGTATCCCCAGGCCTTGCGGCGCATCGCGAAGGTCGTCCAGGCCCGGTCGAAGCGGGTCGCCTCGGCGGTCACCCGGGTGCCCAGGTACTCCGCGAACGACTCGTTCAGCCACAGGTCGTCCCACCACCGCATGGTGACCAGGTCGCCGAACCACATGTGCGCCATCTCGTGGGCGATGGTGGTGGCCCGCAGCTCCCGCTGGGTGTCGGTGACCGCCGACCGGAAGACGTAGTCGTCCCGGAGAGTGACCAGGCCCGGGTTCTCCATCGCGCCGGCGTTGAACTCCGGCACGAACGCCTGGTCGTACTTGGCGAACGGGTAGCGCTCGGCGAAGAGCTGGTGGAAGCGGTCGAAGCACTGCCGGGTGACGGTCAGGATCTCGTCGATGTCGGCGTCCAGGTGCTCGGCCAGGGAACGCCGGCAGTAGACACCGAGCGGGATGCCGTCGTGCTCGGCGCGGCGCACGTGCCAGGGGCCGGCGATCAGCGAGACGAAGTACGTGGCCAGCGGCGCGGTCGGGGCGAACTCCCAGCGCCCCGGCCGGGGGTTGGCGGCGAGCTGCCCGTTGGCGGCGACCGTCCACTCCGGCGGCGCGGTGACCGACAGCGTCACCGGTGCCTTCAGGTCGGGCTGGTCGAAGGCGGCGAAGAGCCGCTGCACGTCGTCCAGGAAGGACATCGCGTAGAGGTAGGTCTCGCCGTCGGCCGGGTCGACGAAGCGGTGCATCCCCTCGCCGGTGTTCGAGTACGCCATCTCGGCGGTGACCGTCAGCGTGTTCTCCCCGGCGAGCCCGGTCAACGGCAGCCGGTTGTCGGCCAGCGAGTCCGGGTCGAGGTCCCGGTCGTTGAGGCGCGCCCCGAGCAGTCGGGCGGGTTTGACCTCGACGAAGGTGTCGGCACCGGGGGTGGCCCGGAACCGGATGGTGGCGGTGGAGCGGAACCGCTCGGCGCCGCCGGTCAGGTCGAGGTCCACCTCGTAGGACTCGACGGTGATCAGCGCGCGACGCGCGGTCGCCTCTACACGGGTCAGGCTCGGCATCCGCTTATCCTGCCCGACGGGGAACCGGACGGGCTCCCCATGACGCGTGGTGATGGAGGACGAACAATGGGTCAGCACCCCAAGGGCGATTTCGACCTGTCCCGGGCGGTCTGGCAGCGAGCCGAGGGCGACACCTCCGACAGCGCGGTCGAGGTGGCCTTCGTCGACGACCTGATCGGCATGCGCAACTCCGCCGAGCCGGACGGGCCGGTGCTGGTCTTCACCCAGGCCGAGTGGGACGCCTTCGTCGCGGGCGCGCAGGACGGCGAGTTCGACCTGGACTGAGGCGCCGCGCGCCGCGGGCCGGGCGCGCTTGGCTCGACGTCGGGTCGGCGGCCCGGCGGTGTCGCCCCTTATCGGGACACCGCCGGTCGCCGGCCCGCCGCGCTTCACCCGTCGCCCTCGCCCCAGCCGAGCCC
>NZ_JAEVHN010000853.1:0-2293 GCF_016803375.1 Micromonospora sp. 4G55 | reverse complement strand
ATCTTGCACTTGGTGCCCTCGGTTCGTGGCTTTCACGGCGGTTTGCCTGAGCGCAAACTGCAAGATCGAGGGAGTCAGGCGGGGGCTTCGGAGCGGTCTCCGGCCCAGAGGGTGTGGTACGAGCCGTCGCGGTCGACGCGGTGGTAGGTGTGGGCGCCGAAGTTGTCCCTCAGTCCCTGGATGAGCGCCGCGGGCAGCCGCTCGGCGCGCAGCGCGTCGAAGTAGGCCAGCGACGAGGAGAACGCCGGGGTGGGCACGCCGGCCCGGGCGGCGTCGGCGACCACCCGCCGCCAGCTCGGCACCCCGGCGCCGACCGCCTCGGCGAAGTACGGGGCCACCAGCAGCGTCGGCAGGTCCGGCTGGGCGTCGTACGCCTCCCGGATGCGGTCGAGGAAGCGGGCCCGGATGATGCAGCCGCCCCGCCAGATGGTGGCGGTGCCGCCGAGGTCGATGTCCCAGTCGTACTCGCGGCTGCCGGCGCGGATGTGGTCGAAGCCCTGCGCGTACGCGACGATCTTGCTGGCCAGCAGCGCGCGCCGGACGTCCTCGACGAAGGTCTCCCGCTCCTCGACCTGCCACTTCTCACCGGCGTCGGGGAAGGCCCGGCGGGCGGCGACGCGCTGGTCGGCGTGGCCGGACAGCGACCGGGCGAAGGTCGCCTCGGCGATGCCGGTGATCGGGATGCCCAGGTCCAGCGCGCTCTGCACGGTCCACCGGCCGGTGCCCTTCTGCTCGGCCTGGTCGAGCACCACGTCGACGAAGGCCCGGCCGGTCGCCGCGTCGGTGTGTGCCAGCACGTCGGCGGTGATCTCGATCAGGAAGGACTCCAGCTCGCCGGTGTTCCACTCCCGGAAGATGTCGGCGATCTCCGCCGGGCTCGCCGACAGCCCCGCCCGCAGCAGGTCGTACGCCTCGGCGATGAGCTGCATGTCGGCGTACTCGATGCCGTTGTGCACCATCTTGACGAAGTGGCCGGCGCCGTCCGGGCCGATGTGCCGGCAGCACGGGGTGCCCTCCACCTGCGCGGCGATCTTCTCGAAGATCGGCCCGAGCTTCGCGTACGACTCGGCGGAGCCGCCGGGCATGATGCTCGGGCCGCGCAGCGCGCCCTCCTCCCCGCCGGAGACGCCGGTGCCGACGAAGTGCAGCCCGTGCCCGCGCAGCGTCTCCTCCCGGCGGCGGGTGTCCGCGAAGTGCGCGTTGCCGCAGTCGACGACGATGTCGCCCTCCTCCAGCAGCGGGACCAGCTCGTCGATCACCGCGTCGGTGGGGCCGCCGGCCTTCACCATGACGATCACCGCGCGGGGTCGCTCCAGCGTGGCGACGAAGTCCGCGAGGGACTCGGACGCGACGAAGGTGCCCTCGCCGCCGTGCTCGGCGACGAGGCTGCGGGTGCGCTCGGGGGAGCGGTTGTGCACGGCCACCGTGAAGCCGTTGCGGGCCAGGTTCCGGGCCAGGTTGCGGCCCATCACCGCCAGCCCCGTGACCCCGATCTGCGCCGTCGCCTGCTGAGCCATCCGTCCGCCACCTCTCGTCGGCCTGCCGTCCTGCGACCGTATCGCGGCCACCGGCCGCCAGGGTCCGGACATCGACGCTCGGTGAGCGGCGCGGTGCGGGCCGTCGCGGGCGCCGGGCCCGCCAGCGGCGCGCCGGGCGGTGTCAGCCCTCGGCCAGGCGGGCCTCGACGTGGGCCACCTTGCCGGTGAGCGCATCGGTGACGCCGGGCCGCACGTCGGCCTTGAGCACCACGCTGACCCGGGGGGCCTGTTCGGCCACCACGTCGACCGCCCGCTTGACCACCGCCATCACCTCGTCCCACTCGCCCTCGACGGTGGTGAACATGGCGTCGGTGCGGTTGGGCAGGCCGGAGGCGCGGACCACCCGGACCGCCTCGGCGACCAGGTCGCCGACGGACTCGCCGACGCCCAGCGGGGTAATCGAGAACGCGATCAGCATGCCGCCGATGGTGCCAGTAAATCGGCTGCGGCCGCCGCCGTCGGCGGGTTAGCGTGTCGGCATGCGTATCTGACGCCCCACCTTCAGCCAGTCGGGCCCGCCGCCGTCGTCGGGGGTCCGGCCGCGCCGGGCGTCCGCATTCCCCACCTTGTCTCGTACCGGTGGTGTCTCCGTGGTCGGGTCGCCCGGGCCGTTCCCTGCCCGCCGACCGCCCGCCTCGCGGCGCGGTCCCCGCATCCGAAGGAGGCAGCGTATGCCCGCCAAGCGCAGTCCGAAGAAGTCCCGCCCGTCGGCGTCGGCCACGGTGGCGGTGAGCCCGCCGGATCTCGACGCGCTC
>NZ_JAEVHN010000852.1:0-2302 GCF_016803375.1 Micromonospora sp. 4G55 | reverse complement strand
CTCCGCCGCCGACGACGACCTCGGGCTGCTCACCGCCGGCGTCCAGGAGCGGGCCGACGAACTCATCCGGCAGCTGGGTGGGTTGGCCGGCCTCCGGGCGGTGGCCGACGCCGGCCGGCCGACGCGGTCGCCGGCTACGACCGGCTGATCGACACGGCCTTCACCGTGTACGGCCCGGAATGGAGCGTGCGGGACAGCGAGCCGGCCGCCGAGACCCGGGCGATCGTCGCGCTGGCCCGGGCCCGGGAACTGCTCGCTCGGGAGGACACCCTGCTCACCGCCGCGCTGGCCGGCGGCCGGATCACCGCCGACGACCGGCGCCGCCTCGCCGATCTGGTCGCGAACCAGCGGTACGCCCGCGGCGAGGCCGTTGCCGGACTGCGGACGGCCGACCGGAACGGCTACCAGGCGATGGTGGACGGCACCCGCTTCACCGGCCTGCTGTCCCTGGAGGACGCGCTGCTCCGCGCCGACGACGGCCAGCCGGTGGTCACCGAGGAGGACTGGCGCGCGACGGCGGACGCGGCCCTGACGGGGCTGCACGAGTTCGTGCGGGCCACCGCCCGGGACAGTGCCGAGCGGGCCACGCCGGACGCGGCCCTGGTGGTCGTCCGCACCGGCGCCGTGCTGGGGCTGGGCCTGATCACGGTGCTCGCCCTGCTCCTCACCTGGACCGGCACCGTCCGCCGGCTGATGGAGCGGCGGGACCAGTCCCCGCTGGCGGCCGGGCCCGACCTGACCGAGCACGCCACCCGGGAGCTGTTCCTGCGGCTCACCCAGCGCAACCAGGTCCTGCTGCGCGACCAGCTCACCCTGCTCGACGCGATGGAGCGGCGGGAGTCCTCGGCGGAAAAGACCGCCGATCTGTTCCAGCTCGACCACCTCGCCGCCCGGCTCCGGCGCAACGTCGAAAAGTTGATCATCCTCGCCGGCGCGACGCCGGCCCGGCGGTGGCGGCGGCCGGTGCCGCTGCTCGAGGTGGCGCGCGGTGCGATGGCCGAGGTCGCGGACCACCAGCGGGTGCTGGTCGCACCGCAGTGGCCCTGGACCCTCACCGCGCCCGCCGTCACCCCGGTCGTCCACCTGCTGGCCGAGCTGATCGAGAACGCACTCCGGTTCTCACCGGCGGGCACCACGGTGCGGGTCGCCGGTGAGCCCGAGGCGGGGGGCTGCGCCATCGTGGTCACCGACGACGGACCGGGCCTGAGCGTGACCGACCTGGCCGAGGCGAACGAGCTGCTGGCCGACCCGCCGGCCGCCGGCCCGCCCGTCGGCCGGGTTGGACTCCACGCCGCTGCGCTGCTCGCCGCGCGCTGCGGCGCCCAGGTCTCGCTGCGTCCCGGCTCGCGCGGCGGCACGGCGGCGGTCGTGCTGCTCCCCGCCGGCCTGGTCACGTCGACCACGCCGCAGCAGGCAACCCCCGGGCCGCACCCGTCTCCGAACGAGAACGGCGAAGCACTGCCCGTGCCCGCCCACGGTGGACCACCGCCGCCCCGGCTCGACATCGCCGAACCCGCGCAGACGCCCGCCACGACCGCAGCAGAGGACAACAGATGATCCCCCACAATGGCGCCGCGGACGACCTGGAACGGTCCTCGACGGCGACGAGCGGAGACACCGATGCCGACCGCCGGCGACCCTGACGAGGCGTGGTACGACGACGACGCCGGGCTCCTGGCCCGGCCGTACGTGGTGGCGCGTGCGGCCGGCGCGGACGACGGCCGGCGTCTCGACCTCATCACCGTGGTCATGGCCCGGGGTGCGGTGCCCGCGGCCACGCCGCTCTTTCCCGAGCAGGCGCGCATCCTCGAGCTGTGCCGGCGTCCACTGTCGGTGGCGGAGGTCGGCGCGCAACTGGACCTGCCACTGGGTACGGTTCGGGTACTGCTCGGTGAGCTGCTGGACGCCGGGCTGATCGAGACGCACGTGTCGCCGACGCTGTCCGAGCTGCCGTCCCGGGAGCTACTCGAACAGATGCTCACCGGGCTCCAGGCGCTGTGACCGACGGCGTGGGCCGGGGACGCGCGTACGGTGAAGGATCTGAGGGAGAAGAGCACGTGCCGTCATCACCGCCCCAGCCACGGCGGACCGTAGCGGTCATCCTGCTCGACCGGACCGTGGCCCTGGCCGGGCACGCGCGGCGCGCGATCGGCGGCCTCGGGGCCTCGTCCCGGCGTACCCGGGTGCTGCTGGCCGCCTCGCTGGTGGTCCTGATCGCGACGACCGCCTCCGTCGTTCTGGTCCTGCGGACGCCGGAACGGCTGGCCCCCCGTGGCCCTCGACCCGCCGCCGGACGTCGCCC
>NZ_JAEVHN010000851.1:0-2304 GCF_016803375.1 Micromonospora sp. 4G55 | reverse complement strand
GCGACGCCACCCGACCCCGGCGGGGTTCACTTCGAGAACACCTGGAACTCGGCGATCCGGACCTGGTCGCGCGCCGGGCTGGCGGTCGCGCAGTCGGTGCTGGTGGCCGGGTCGTCGTCCTGCTCACCGGCGTACGCCGGGCCGCCGGTGCACTGGCTGGCCAGCACCTCCAGCCGCACGTGGGTGGCGAGCGTGGTCGGCACCGGGAACGACCGCAGGTTGATGTCCCGCGTGTACGCCCGGTACTTCCCACCCGGGAACGCGTCGCCGGCGCTGGTGTAGATCCGCTCCCAGCGCGCCGGGTCGGCGCAGTCGGTGGTGGTCGCGTTGCAGGTGAGCACGGCGAAGGAACGCAGCGCGGTCAACGCGTTCTGCCCACCCGCGTCCGGGTCCCCGGTGATCGCCGGGCGCAGCATGGCGCTGACGTTGACCCGCTTGACCACCTGCGGGGCGCCACCGGGCAGCGCCACCGTGACGGCCCGCCCGGCCACCCCGGTCAGCGACGCCCAGTTGGTGCTCTCGGTGTCGTCGCCGATCCGCTCCAGGTTCACCCCGTCGCCGGTGATCACCGCGCCGGAGGTGGTGGACGCCAGGTTGCGGCTCAGCCGCAGGTCGACGTACCCCTCCTGGCCGGCGCGGGCGACGACGCTGAGCCGCTGGTGCCCGAAGCCGGGCGCCACCGCCAACAGTTGGTGCGTGCCAGCGACCGCCTCGAAGGTGTCCGGCAGGGCGGTGGCCGGGTCGGTGTCGGCGATCGGGGTGGCCCGGGCCTCGTAGTCGCCCACGTACAGCCGGATCGGCGCCTCGGCGCTGTCCCCCTTCGGCCGCAGGGTGAGCGTGGCGTTGTCGCCGTACGGGCTGGCGAAGCTCGGCGTCGGGTCGGTGTCGGTGGCGCCGTTGGTGGCGGCGTCCCGGCCCATCCCGGAGCGGGCGAACTCGGCCCAGATCAGCTCCTGGTTGGCCCCGCCGAAGCGGAGCCGGTCGGCGGTCAGCAGGTTGTCCCGCATGTCGAGCATGCTGACCTGACTGGCCGCCTGGAGCAGGAACGAGTCGAAGACCAGCTGCGCCCAGCGCCGGTTGCCCGGGCAGCTGTCCGCGGCGACCTTCCCCTGCGCGCAGTCGAGCTGCCGCTGCGGGGTGCCCGACCCGTACCGCTTCACCAGCGCGGAGCGGATCCGGTAGTTGGTGGCGCTCCAGATCTCCCCGTCGGCGTGCACCGCCGGGCCGGCGGTGTTGTAGCCGACGTCGGAGTAGTTGAGCGGGCTGCGGCTGAAGTCGTAGTTGCGGATGCCGCTGATCAGGTTGCCGGTGACGTACCCGCCGGTGACGAAGGGCGTCTGGCCGGGGGCGCGCAGGCCGTGCTCGTAGAGGTACTCGGCGGCGAGCAGGTCGCTCCACGACTCACCCATCGCGCCGCCCTGGAGGCCGCCGATGCCGCTGTCCGGACCGGCGATCATGCGGTTGGTGATGGCGTGCGTGTACTCGTGCCCGATCACCGTCATGTCGTAGTCGCCGTCCACGCACGGCGGGTACGGCCCGCCGGCCTGCGGCTGCCACAGGTACATGTTGGTGGTGGGCGGCAGGCCGTCGCGCGGCGTGCCCTGGTTGGCGTTGTTCCGGTTGCCGGACAGCGCGCCCTGCTGGGCGCGGCCCTGCTCGGCGTCGCCGCCGAGGCCGGCCCCGCTCACGTTGACCGCCTGGAGGTTCCAGGTGGCCTCGGTGAAGCCGAGGTGCCAGGCCCAGTCGTGCATCCGGTTGTGCATGGCGAAGAGGTTGGCGATGGCGGCGTCGGCGTCGTTGCGCTGTGCGGAGGTGAACACCGCCGGGTTGCAGCGGGCCTGGTGCCACTGGTCGGTGAACGGGTACTCGTAGCGGCGGTCGGGGCTGGCGGTGGCCGGCAGCAGCGGGCTGCCCGCCCCCCAGGAAATCACCGTGTTGGCCGAGTTGCCGCGCGAGGTGCCGGTCGGCGTGCCGGTGGCCTTGTCGACGTCCCAGGCGTTGCCGGTGGCCGGGTCGCGGAACGCGGCGGCGCAGCCCGGAGCGGGGTCGGCGCACCAGCGCACCCGGGGGTCCTGCCCGGGCGCGAGATCCTGGGGCGGGGTGGCCGGGTAGACCGCCCAGCTCGGGTTGTCCGAGTCGAAGTCGACCAGGTCCTCGCGGACCAGCACCGCACCGGTGATGCCGTCGACGTAGGTGGTGAAGGCGGCCGGGTGGTCGCTGTCCGCGCCGATCAGGGTCACCTCGTACGCGGCCCGGGTGCCGTCGAGCGGGGTGGGCACCGCGACCGGGCGGACGCGGTGGCTG
>NZ_JAEVHN010000850.1:0-2307 GCF_016803375.1 Micromonospora sp. 4G55 | reverse complement strand
GGGGCTGCGCACCTCGGACGGCCGCGGCTGGCTGGTCGGGCCGGGTGAGCCGCGTCCCGCGCCGGCCCTGGGCGCCGCCGACGCCACCCTCTCCGGCGAGTTCGCCATCGCGGTCACCGACGGCGTGCTGACCGGCTGGGACGCGCGCACCGGTGAGAAGCGGTGGCGGCGTGGCGACCTGGGCGAGGTGCGGGTCATCGCGGTCGAGCCGGGTCGGGTGCACGTGCTGAGCCGGCAGCGGGACCTGATCACCCTGGACCCGAGGACCGGGGCGCAGCGGTCCCGCTTCCCGCTCACCCTCGGGCAGGACGGGATCGGCTGGGTGCCGGGGCTGGCGTACGCGGCCGGCGGCTACGTGGCCGTGGAACGGTTGCGCGAGCGGGCCCGCCCGGACGACGACGACCAGGGGTACTTCCTGATGGCCGAGCCGGTCGTGCTCGCGGTGACCTGAGCGAACGACCGACAAATAGGACAAAAGCCGGCGAAAGTTGCGTAGCGTGCCGGTGTCGGTCCGCCTCCGATCGGGGTTGGCGGAGGCGGACGTCCCGGGCTCAGGCCAGCGCGGACTCCGCCGCGGCCAGGAAGGCGTCGTTCTCGGCCGGGGTGCCGATGGTGACCCGGACCCCGTCGCCGGCGAACGGCCGGACGATCACACCGCGCGCCTCGCACGCCTTGCCGAAGTCCACCGCCCGCTCGCCCAGCGGCAGCCAGACGAAGTTGGCCTGGCTGGACGGCACGTCCGGGACCAGCTTGCGCAGCGCCTCGGTGACCCGGTCCCGCTCGGCGACGACCAGCGCGCAGCGCCGCTGGACCTCGTCCGCCTGCGCCAGCGCGGCCAGCGCCCCGGCCTGGGCGGCCATGCTGGTGGAGAAGGGGGTGACCACCTTGCGTACGGCCGCGGCCACCTCCGGGGCGGCGACCAGGAAGCCGATCCGCAGCCCGGCCAGCCCCCAGGCCTTGGAGAGCGTGCGCAGCACCACCACGTTCGGCCGGTCGAGGTAGGTCAGGCCGTCCGGCACCTCCGGGTCGGTGACGAACTCGCGGTACGCCTCGTCGATGACGACCAGCACGTCCTCGCCGACGGAGTCGAGGAACCGGTCCAGCTCGGCCTTGCGCACGGCCGTACCGGTGGGGTTGTTCGGGTTGCAGACCAGCACCATCCGGGTCCGGTCGGTCACCGCCGCGGCCATCGCCGCCAGGTCGTGACCGTGGCCGGCGTCGTTGGGCACCCGCACGCTGGTCGCGCCGCTGGTCGCCGCGATGATCGGGTACGCCTCGAACGACCGCCACGAGTAGAGCAGCTCGTCACCGGGCAGGCAGGTGGCCCGGACCAGGTGCTCGGCCAGCGCCACCGACCCGCAGCCGGTGGCGATCCGGTCGGCGTCCACGCCGTACCGCTCGGCCAGCGCCTGGCGCAGCGCCACCACGCCCATGTCCGGGTAGCGGTGCGAGCCGGTGACCGCCTCGGTGACCGCCTCGACCACGCCGGGCAGCGGCCCGTACGGCACCTCGTTGCTGGCCAGCTTGATCGCCTCCGGCAGGCCCAGCTCGCGGGCCAGGTCGGCGGGGCTGCGACCCGGCACGTAGTTCGGCAGCGCGTCCAGGTCGGCGCGGGTCAGGCGCAGCGCGGGCTGGTGACGTCCGTCTCGGTCATGGGGTGTCTCCCGGGGAGTCGGCACGGTCGTGCGGGGTGGCGGGGGTGGCGGGGCCGCCGGGTTGCGGCAGCCGCACCACGACGGTCTGGGCACGCTTGTCGTGCAGGGCCTGGCGCAGCGGGTGGTCGAAGAGGACCGAGACCGCGTCGACGAGCTGGAGGAGCAGGCCGAAACCGCAGCAGTACCAGAGCAGGGTGGGCATGCCCAGCGTGCTCCACCGGCGGGTCGCCCGGCCGAAGCCGAGCGGCTGGTCCGCCTCGACGGGCACCGCCCGGATCCGCATCAACCGCTTGCCGAAGGTCTGCCCGCTGGCGGCCATCGCCGGCACCTCGTACGCGAACCAGAGCGCGGTGGCGATCACCAGGATGGCGATCTGGAGGCCGGCCGCCTGCTCACCGGGGGCCGGCAGCGGCGCGTTGGTGGTGTCGCCCGTGGTGGCCCGGCGCCACGCCTCGTCGAGGGCGGGGGAGAGCTCGCGGACGTACCGGTAGACGAACCAGCCGTTGACCAGCACGTTGAGCAGGAGGAGCAGGCCGAGGTCGATCAGTCGGGCGGCCAGTCGGGAGCCGTAGCCGGCCAGCGGCAGGCCGTGCGGGCGCGGCTCCGGCGGACGCCCCGGCCAGGTGGGGTACGGCCAGCCCGGCGGCGGCCC
>NZ_JAEVHN010000849.1:0-2307 GCF_016803375.1 Micromonospora sp. 4G55 | reverse complement strand
CGCTGCACCTCGGTCCTCGCCCCGGCACCGCCGCCGCGCTGCTGGTCGACCGCTCCGGCACGGTCCAGCGGGTGATCCCCGACCTGGCCATCGCCGGCGACTACCGCGCCGACCTCGCCCGACTGGTCCGCTGACCCGTCGCGGCGCGTGCCTCGCGGCCCCGGACCCCCTCGGCCAACGCCGCCCGAGACGGGACCGGGCAGCCGATCAGGGCAGGGCGACGAGCTGCGCCTCCACCCGCACCGGCTGCGGACCGACGGCGGAGAACTCGACTCGGTTGAGCAGCGGCTGCTCCGGCGGGGAGTCCCCCGGCTCCATCGGTTCGGGCAGCTCGAG
The DNA here is from genome assembly GCF_016803375.1 of Micromonospora sp. 4G55. Taxonomy (NCBI): domain Bacteria; kingdom Bacillati; phylum Actinomycetota; class Actinomycetes; order Micromonosporales; family Micromonosporaceae; genus Micromonospora; species Micromonospora sp. 4G55. The sequence goes on along the minus strand of NZ_JAEVHN010000849.1, from coordinate 1,971 downwards.
CTCACCCAACTGACCGTCGCAGGTGGTCCGGGACGTGTCCATGTTGGGGCCCCGGATGATCGAGATCAGCAGGTCGCCCGAGCCGGTGCAGCGGTACTGCAACAACTGCCGCGCCCCGTCGACCAGCGACTCCCGGCGTACCGGTTCCTCGCCCGGGGTCAACGTCAGGTGCTCCCGCCAGAGGGTGTCGGTGAACCCGGGCAGCGCCAGTTCGCCGGCCTCGCCCGGCAGCTGCGTCGCCTCGATCACGCGACCGGTCTCGGCGTCGATGTGGACCCGGACGGCCGTGCCGGGGTTCGCGGCCAGCACCTCGTCGAGGGTCTCCGGGGATCGGGACGGGACGACGCCGCGCGATGCCGCGCTCGCGCCCACCACCACCCCGTGTGGACCGGTGACCGGCTCGTTGGCCCACCACCAGGCTCCGCCCGCCGCCACAGCGAGCAGGGCGGCCACCGCCAGCAGTCCGGTGCGCAGCCGATCGTCGGCCCCCTCGTCCATCCGGCGAGCCTAACCGCGGCGGTCCAGCAGGGCGGCGTAGAGGGTGAGGCCCGGCCCGAAGGCCAGCATGACGATCCGCCGCGGCGGCACGGCAGCCCGCACCAGCCGGTCCAGGATCAGCAGCACCGTCGGGGACGAACAGTTGCCGTGCTCGTCCAGCGTCGCCCGGGAGGCGGCGAGGGCCTCCGGCGGCAGCGCCAGCTCGCGCTCCACCACGTTGAGGATGCGCGGGCCGCCCGGGTGCACCGCCCAGCCGTCCACCTCGGCGATGCCCGTGCCGTGCCGGGCCAGCAGGTCGTCCACCAGCCCCCGAACGTGCGTGGAGAGCACCTGCGGGACCTTCGGCGACAGGCCCATCCGGAAACCGGTGTCGGTGACGTCCCAGGTCATGTGGTCGGCGGTGGAGGTGTCGGTGACCGAGGTGACCTCGCGCAGCGCGTACCCGCCGGACGATCCCGCGCCGGCCGCGCCGGGGACCACCACCGCGGCGACCGCGGCGTCGGAGAAGAGCGCGTGCGAGACGATCTGCTGGGTGTCCATCCGCGCGCTGACCGGCTGGATGTGCAGGCTGGTCAGCTCGGCGCAGAGCAGCAGCGCCGGGCGCCCCCGCGCGGTGACGAAGTCGGCCGCCGCGCCGAGCCCGGGCAGCGCCGCGTAGCAGCCCATGTGCCCGACGAACATGCGCTGCGTGTCGGGGGCCATGCCCAGGTCCCGGGCGAGCAGGATGTCCAGCCCCGGCGTGGCGTACCCGGTGCAGGAGCAGACCACGAAGAGCCCGACGTCGACGGCGGCGAGACCGGCCGAGGTCAACGCCCGACCCACCGCCTCCTTGCCCAGCGGCAGCGCCTCCACCTGGTAGCGACGCATCCGGCGCTCGGTCGGCCACTCGGAGACGTCCTCCAGCAGCGGGTTGACCGCCGCCTGCCGGCGGGTCACCCCGGAGTTGGCGAAGATCCGCTCGGCGAGCGACCGGGTGGTGCCGGAGAAGTGCCGGGAGAAGAAGCCCTCCCAGAGCTCGTCCTGAGCGGCGCCCGGCGGCTGCGCCGTACCGAGTCCCGCGATCACTGGTACGGCCATGTCCCCCACCTCTCGTCCACGACTGCACGCCCGGCGACCGCCCCCGCCCCAGGAACGACCACCCCCACCGAACTCCGCACCCTCACCCTGTCGCCTTCCGTTCGGGCTGCGGGGCTCGCAACCCCGGCGAACTCCTCGCCCTCACCAACGAGGGGTCGATCCGTCGCGATCCGGGTCCCCGCCCAACGCCGCGATGCCGAGCCAGTCCGCGCAGACGTCCGAGGTCGCGGGGTGCAGCGACCCGCAGCGGGCGTCCCGGTAGAGCCGCTCCAGCGGGTGGCCCCGTCTGGTCGCCGACGTGCCGGCCGCCTCGAGCACGGACGCCGCCACGTCGGCCGCGGTCGTGCCGGCGAGCAGCTTGGCCCGCCAGACCCATCGGTTGTCTCAGCGTCACCG
>NZ_JAEVHN010000848.1:0-2314 GCF_016803375.1 Micromonospora sp. 4G55 | reverse complement strand
CCGGCCGTTCCCAGGCACAGCCCGACGGCCGCTGGTTCGTCGCCGACGGCGGCGCGCAGAGCGCCTGCCTCGACGCCCCCCGACGGCGCTCAGCTGGTGCTGGAACTCCAGCGCTGGACCGGCACCGGCTTCTGGACCGTGGCCCGCACCGCCACCGCCGACGGCGTCGCGAAGCTGGCGGCCGAGGGCTCGGCCGGCGCCTACCGCTACCGGGTCACTGCGCTGAGCGGCTCCGGCCGCTACACCCTCGCCTTCTCGGCGAGCTGACCCACCCCGACCGCGGCCCCCGACCCCCACCGCCCGGTGGTCGGGGGCGCTCCGCGTCCCCCTGGCCGCACTTTCCGAAAAAGAGTGGCATGGCGCGCGGATTAGCCACGCTTTCTCGGAAAGTGCGCGCTGGGGGCGGGTCCGCGGTCAGCGGAGGAGGGCGTTCAGTTCGGCGTAGGGGGTGGCGGGGGTGAGGGTGGTGTAGGTGCCGGCGGTGAGGGCCTCGGTGGCGGCTCGCCGGACTAGGCCGTACGCGGCCTCGGCCAGCGACGAGCCGAGGCTGACCCGGGCCACGCCCAGCTCGGCCAGGGTGGCCACGGTGGGTGCGCCCGGGCCGGCGAGCACGTTCACCGGTCCGTCCACCCCGGACACCAGCGCGGCGATGCTCTCCACGTCGACCACTCCCGGCACGAAGACGCCGTTCGCCCCGGCCGCCAGGAACGCCTCGGCCCGGCGCAGGGTCTCGGCGAGTCGCTGCGCGGGTTCGCCGACCGCCCGCAGGTAGGTGTCGATCCGGGCGTTGACGAAGAGCGCCACCCCGGCGGCCTCGGCGGCCTGGCGGGCGGCGGCGATCCGGGCGCACTGCTCCGTCGTGGGGCGTAGCCGGGTCGGGTCGTCCGGGTCGGCGTCCTCGATGTTGATGCCCACCGCGCCCGCGGCCAGCACCTCGCTGACGGTCCGGGCGACGCGGCCGGGTCGGGGGCGTACCCGTCCTCGATGTCGGCGGTGACCGGCACCGTCACCGCCGCGGCGATCCGGGCCAGTGGCGTGAGTGCCCGGCTGCGGTCCAGCGCCCCGCCGTCGGCGACGCCCAGGGCCCAGGCGATGCCGGCGCTGGTGGTGGCCACCGCCGCGGCCCCGCACTCCTCGACCAGGCGGGCGCTGGCCACGTCCCACGCGTTGGGCAGGACGAGCGGTGTACCGGGCCGGTGCAGGGCGCGCAGCCGGGCGGCCCGCTGCTGTGCTGTCGTCATGCGGCAAGTCCACCAGCGCGGCGCGTCGGCGTCCGGCGGCTTTCGGACCTCACCCGCGTCGGTCAGGGCAACGCGGCGACCGCGTCCGCGTACGCGACGCCGGTGGCGACCGCCGCGTCGATGAGGACGCCGAGCTGCGCCGGGGCCACCCCGTGCTCCAGGTCGGTGGTCACGTCGCCGGCCAGCACCAGCTCGCCCTCGCCCAGGTCGTGCACGTACGCCTTCGGCAGCAGCCGGTCGTGGTTCCAGGCGTTGCAGAACTCGTACGCCTCGGTCAGCCGGGACGCCGGCAGTCGCCGCGCCGCCACCACCCGGGCGTGCAGGATCTCGCCGCGCCGCCCGACCTGCCGGAACTGGATCACCGCCTCGTGCCAGCGCCCGACCACCACCCCGCCGGCGTCGACGGCGTAGACGTCGCCCCGGCGGTCCAGCACCGCGATGATCATCGACAGGCTCAGCGGGGCCAGCTCGTCGGCCGCCGGAACGAACGGCGGGTCCGTCGCCGGGTCATCGCCGGTCTCCTCGTCGGGCAGCGGCACCGGGGTGGCCAGCGGCCGCTCCGCCAGCCAGGAGGCGATCCGGCCCGACTGGTGCCCGGTGCCGTTGCGCGCGTCGAAGCTGCCGGCCAGCCCGGTGGCCAGGGTCAGCAGGTCGGTACCGAGGGTCTCCACGTCCACCTCGGCCGCCGGCCGGCTGCCGTGCGCCGGGCGGTGCACCCGCCGCCCGGTCAGCCCCGCCTCGGCGGCGAGGGCGCAGACCAGCGCCCCGGCGGCGGCGAACTCCATCGCGGACAGGTCGTCGTACGGGTGGTCCAGCCGGGGCAGCTGCTCGGCGAGGATGTCCAGCCCCCGGCCGGGGTGCCCGGCCAGCGCGCAGAAGCGCAGGTGCGCGGCGAGGTACGGGAAGGCTCCCCGCTCCCGCCGGTGCCGCCGGTACGCCCGCAGGTGCGCCTGCCCGGCCCGCTCCGCCTCGCCGGTGCGCAGCCACGGCAGCAGCGCCACGCCCAGCGCCCGCTCGGGCGAGTCGGTGCAGTCCACCGCGCCGTCGAGAACGGGACGCAACTCCGCCAGCGC
>NZ_JAEVHN010000847.1:0-2326 GCF_016803375.1 Micromonospora sp. 4G55 | reverse complement strand
CGCCGGTGAGCCGGGGCGGCTGCGGGCCGCCCTGGACGCGCTGGACGCCACCTTCACCGAGCTGACCGGGCAGGCCGCGCGGCGCCGCGACGGACAGATGTACGCCGGCCGGACCCTCTGCTACGAGGACACCAGCCGCGACCTCGACGTGACCTTCGGCCGGCCGCTGCTGGACGGGATCGCCGCCCCGCTCGACGTGCTGCTGCGCGCCGCCCGCTGGCTGGTCGGCGCGCTGGAGCAGGCGTACGCGGCGGTCTTCCGCGAGCTCTACGACGACCTGCGCGGCGGGGCGGGCGACGACGCCGTGTCCCTGGCGGACCTGTGGTTCCTGGCCCAGGGGCTGTTCTGGGGCGAGGGGGAGCGGCCGGTGGACCGGGTCGCCGCCGACTTCGCCGCCCGCTGGGCCGGGCTGTTCGGGCTGGACGCCCTGCCCGCCGGCACCACCGAGGTGACCGTCGCGGTCGCCGACCTGGTCGACCGGGTCGACGCCGCCTTCCCGCCGCCCGGCCCCTCGGACTGGCCGCTGGCCCGGCTGCACAGCCCCGACCTGCAGATCTGCGCCACCGACAGCGCCGCGCTGGCCCGTGGCGACTACACCGTGGTGCTCGGCGAGCTGCACGCCGCCTGGGCGTCCTTCGACACCGCACCGCTGGTCACCGGCCATCCGGACGCCGAGCGGCTGCGCGCCGCGCTCGCCGCCGACGTCGGCGGGCGGCGGCTGCGACTGCTCTACCCGGCCGACTGGCCCCGTCGGACCAGCCGGGTCGCCCGAGGCCCTCGCCGCGCCGACCGACCGGCAGTTGGCGTTCGGCGCGGCGCCCGGCGTCGACCGGGCGCGGGTGCTGCCCACGGTGGACCTCACCGTTACCGCCGAGGGTGACCGGCTGGTGGCCACCGGCCCCGACGGGCAGCGCTGGTCGCTGACCGAGGTCTTCGCCGAACTGCTCAGCGCGCACGCGGTGGACGGGTTCAAGCTGGTCGCCGCGGCCCCGTACACACCCCGGATCACCCTGGGCCGGCTGGTGGTGGCCCGGCAGACCTGGCGTACCACCGTCGGGGAGAGCGGGCTGGGACCGGCCACCGGGGAGCGCGACCGGTTCCTCGCCGTCCGTCGCTGGCGTGCCCGCCTCGGCCTGCCCGAGCAGGTCTACGTCAAGCTCGGCAGCGAGACGAAGCCCTGCTTCGTGGACCTGACCAGTCCCGGGTACGCCAACATGCTCTGCGCGATGGTCCGCTCGGCGGCCATGACCCACGGCGACGGCGTGCCGCTGGTGGTGGGCGAGATGCTGCCCGGCCCCGACGACGCCTGGGTGCCCGACGCCACCGGCCGCCGGTACCTCAGCGAGCTGCGACTGCACATCGTCGACAGCACCGGGGAGCCGCGCCGATGAGCCACCGCATCCCCCTCGGCGACACCGGCTGGTCGGTCTGGCGCGACCTGGTCCTGCGTACCGCCGGTTTCCCTGCCGCCGGCCTGGACCGCTTCGCGGCGCCCGACGCGGCCGCCGCCGCCGACGCGCTGCTCGCCGGGGAGGTCGCCCCGGAGGTCGTCGACAAGGCGCTGCGCGAGGCGTTCGCCGACTCCTCGGCGGTGGCCGGCGAACTGGCCGCCGACCCGCTGTTGCGCGAGGCCGTCACCTGGCAGAACCCGGACATGCTGATCGCGCTGGACGGGCTGCTGCGCACCGACCCGGCGGTACGCAACGTGCGCCGCCGCAAGCGGGAGCTGAGCCTGCTGCGCTACTGGCAGCGCTACTGCGGCAAGGCCGAGACGATCGGCTTCTTCGGCCCGGTCTGCTGGGGCACCTTCGACCCGGCCGACCCGCGTACCCGGCTGGCGCCCGGACCCGGGCTGGTCACCCGCCGGCACGTCGGGTTCGAGGCCTGGGCCCTGATCGCGTACGCCGACCGGCTCGCCGACGACCTGGCGGTACGCCGCTGGTGGGCCCCGGCGCTGCAACCGCACCTGAGCGTCCAGGGCCGGCAGCTGCGCTGGCCGCTGCACCCGCCGATCCCGCTGTCGGCGGTGGAGGCCCGGCTGCTGGCGTCCTGCGACGGCCGCACCGCCGCCGTGGAACTGGCCGAGCGGGCCCGCGCCGACGGCGACGTCCGCACCGTCGACGACGTGTTCCTGCTGCTGGACCGGTTCGTCGAACGCGGCCAGCTGACCTGGGACGCGAACCTGCCGAACAGCCCGGACGCGGAACGGGTGCTCGGCGAGCGGATCGCGGCGATCGGCGAGGAGGCCGTGCGGGCGGCGGTGGCCGCCGACTTCGACCGGCTCCGCGCCGCCCGGGACGCGGTCGCGGCCGCCGCCGGCGACCCG
>NZ_JAEVHN010000846.1:0-2334 GCF_016803375.1 Micromonospora sp. 4G55 | reverse complement strand
TTGAACCTTTTTTACAAAAAGCTCATAAAATTTTTTATAAAAATACTTTTGGTAGCTTAGAATTAGCTAATTTCATACAAAAAAGTGATTATGAAGAACTTCATTTTGCAGGGCTTGTTTCTCATATTTGTGTGTTTTGTAATATCATTTTAGCTTTTGGTGCTAAGCCTAATGCAAGGTATAATTTTACACCAAAATTTAAGTGCAAGTTTTGATGAAAATTTAGAAAAATCTGCTTTTGATCTACTTAGGGCTTATGGTATTGAAATTGTTTAATGCAAGGCTTTATACTTCATACTCAAAAAGTTAAAGATGAGGATTTGATCGTTTATATTTTAAGTCCTAAAATGCTTATTAAGGTTTATCGTTTTTATGGACTTAGACATTCTAGTATTTTAAGCGGTTATAAAATCGATTTTGCTTTAGAAGAAAATCCTAGTTTTTTCCTAAGACTTAAAGATGTGTTGCATTTAGGATTTTTATGGATCATGCAAAGGGATAAAATGCTTATTTGGCAAGAATTTATCCGTTCTTTTATATAGGCATTTAAAAGATGTGGAAGAGCTTGATTAAGTTTTTATTTTGATTTACTTCAAGAGTGTGTGAAAAGGTTTGAAAAACAAAATCCAAAGCGTGTCATTGTCGATGCTTATTTAAAAATTTTGGAATTTGAAGGAAGATTGCATAAAGATTTTTTTTGTTTTGCCTGTGATGAGAAAATTCAAAATTCCATTACACTGTTAAGGGCTTTTTTACCTTCGCATTCTCAATGTGCTTTAGGATTTGAGTTTGAAGAGAAAAAACTAAAACAATTTTATAGTAGTAAAAATTGTGCGATTTTTGATGATGAAGAAATAGAAAATTTATATCATTTGATTAAGGAAGGTTTATGATATTAAGTGATGAAAAATGTGATTTTTTAGAATCTATATGCAAGTTTTTTAAGTCCTAAAGATGTGGAGCTTGTCTTTGTGGATAGTAAAGAAATGCAAGAAATTAACTTAGAGCAAAGAAAACAAGATAAAACCACTGATGTACTTTCTTTTCCACTTGAAAATATCGATGAGAGTTTGCCTTTGGGTTCTGTTGTGATCAATGTGGATTTGGCAAAAGAAAAGGCTAAAGAGTTAGGGCATAGCTATGAAGAAGAAATAAGCTTGCTTTTTATCCATGCTATGCTTCATTTACTAGGTTTTGATCATGAAAATGATAATGGAGAAATGAGAGAAAAAGAGAAAGAACTTATAGAAGTATTTTAATTTACCTAAAAGTTTGAATTGTAAGGACTTTGGGATAACTCCACCCCAAAACGGAACAGATTTTGCTTGTATTAGTTATATAAATATATTTAGGTTGAAGGCAGAAAAATCTAAATTAAGGAATTAATATGAGTATCTTTAGTATCAATGATAACTCAAACTATGGTTCTATACTTTCACAAGCAAAAGCTAATAAAGAAAGTAAAGAAAATTCTAAAATAAGTTTTGCTAATGCTTTTTTAAAACAAAATGCTAGTAAATTAAATGAAATTCAAAATGCAAATTCACAAACTCTAGCAAGAAGTGAAGTATTAAATTCTACTAATACAACAAATACTAGCAATAACACTAATTTTAGTATAAGTAGTAAGACAAGTTCTCCTAATTATGATATATCAAGTGAATTTAAAAACTCTATTTATACTCTAAAATATAAACAAGCAGATATAAGTAATAATACAGCCTATGGTTATAGTGTAGATAAAGATGGCTATATGGGAAGTGATTTTAACAAAGCTGCAGGATTACCTGAAGATTTTAAGATACATAAATCTACTTTGGATGAGATAGAGAGATTTAATCAACATAACTCTTATACTTCAGATATAAAAAATATTTAGGTATAGATAAATATTATACAAACATAGATATGGCTGAAACCATAAAACAATACTATAATCAATTTAATCAAAATTGTTAATCATACTTTTAATGATACCAATAAAACAAGTTTCACTGAAACAGATATAAATTCTATGCCTAAGGGAATTAGTGAATTATCATCTGATAAAACATAATAGGTATTATGCCGAAAAATTATGATAAGCTAACAATAACAAACTATTATAATACACAAGAGCAATATAATGAAGCAGAACAATTAGGAATGTTTGGGCATATTAATATAGGCTTACAACCATTAAATTTCACTCCGCAAAGTATGCAAACTCAAAATTTAGATAAAGACACTGCAATAGATACTTTTAATCCTGATATGTCAGTTTATCCACAAAATGAAGATGGAAGTTACTCTAAAGAGGCTTTGTTTATGAGTTTTTTAAAATCAACGGGTGTA
>NZ_JAEVHN010000845.1:0-2336 GCF_016803375.1 Micromonospora sp. 4G55 | reverse complement strand
TCGGCCGACACGCCCCCGGCGTCGCCGCAGGTTCCCCCGGTGGCGGTGGCACGATCGGGGCATGACGGAACTGGTCGGTCTCGCCGACGTACGGGCCGCGCGGGAACTGCTCGCCGGCGTCACCCGCACCACCCCGCTGGAGCCCTCCCGGCCGCTGAGCGCCAAGTTGGGCGGTCCGGCGTGGCTGAAGTGCGAGAACGTGCAGCGCGCCGGGTCGTACAAGGTGCGCGGCGCGTACGTGCGGATCTCCCGGCTGAGCGAGGAGGAGCGCGCCCGGGGCGTGGTCGCGGCCAGCGCCGGCAACCACGCCCAGGGCGTCGCCCTCGCCGCAGGCCTGTTGGGCGCCCACGCCACCGTGTTCATGCCGGTGAACGCGCCGCTGCCGAAGGTGGCCGCCACCAAGGGGTACGGCGCGCAGATCGAACTGGTCGGCAACACCGTCGACGAGTCCCTGGTGGCGGCGCAGACCTACGCCGAGCGGACCGGCGCGGTGCTGATCCACCCGTTCGACCATCCCGACGTGATCGCCGGTCAGGGCACCGTGGCGCTGGAGATCCTCGAACAGTGCCCCGACGTGAAGACGATCATCACCGGGGTCGGCGGCGGTGGCCTGATCTCGGGCATCGCGGTGGCGGCCAAGGCGCTGCGCCCTGACGTACGGGTGGTCGGGGTGCAGGCGGCCAGCGCGGCGGCCTTCCCGCCCTCACTGATCGCCGGCGAGCCGGTACGCCTGCCGTCCTTCGCCACCATCGCCGACGGGATCGCGGTCGGCCGGCCGGGGGAGATCACCTTCACCCACGTCCGCAAGCTGGTCGACGAGATCGTCACGGTCTCCGAGGAGGACATCTCCCGGGCGTTGCTGATGCTGCTGGAGCGCGGCAAGCAGGTGGTCGAGCCGGCCGGCGCGGTGGGCGTGGCCGCGCTGCTGGCCGGGGTCGTCGAGGTGGAGGCGCCAGTGGTCGCGGTGCTCTCCGGCGGCAACATCGACCCGCTGCTGATGATGCGGGTGATCGAGCACGGCCTGGCCGCGGCCGGACGCTACCTGCGGGTGACGGTGCGCTGCTCGGACCGGCCCGGTCAGCTCGCCTCGCTGCTCACCGAGATCGCCGAGCACCGGGCGAACGTGGTCGACGTGGAGCACCAGCGGGCCAACCCGCACCTGCGCCTCGGCGAGGTGGAGGTGGCGCTGTCGGTGGAGACCCGGGGCGTCGAGCACTCCGACACGCTGATCAGCGCCCTGCGGGCCAGCGGCTACCAGGTGGTCTTCGCGGCCGAGGCGTGACACCGGCGACGGTGCCACGCCTCGGGGCGTACGCGATGGGGAACCGCCGGGTCCGCGGACCCGGCGGGGCCGGACTCAGCCGGAGAACGGCTCGAAGCTGACCACGGTCACCTTGATGTCGGCGCCGCTCGGCGCCGTGTAGGTGCAGGTCTGGCCGGGGCGACCGCCCAGGATCGCCTTGCCGAGCGCCGACTCCGGGCTGTAGACCGTCAGGTCGGTGGTGGAGGCGATCTCCCGCGAGCCGAGCAGGAACGTCTCGGTGTCGTCCTGGTCGTCGTCGAAGTAGATCGTCACGACCATGCCGGGCGACACCGAGTCGGCGGTCGGCGCCTCGCCGACCTTGGCGGTGCGCAGCAGCTCCTTGAGGTAGAGGATGCGCCCCTCGGCCTTGCCCTGCTCCTCGCGGGCGGCGTGGTAGCCACCGTTCTCCCGCAGGTCGCCCTCCTCGCGCCGGGCGTTGATCTCGGCGGCGATGACCGGCCGGTTGGCGATGTACTGGTCGAGCTCGGCCTGCAGGCGGTCGTACGCGTCCTGGGACAGCCAGGTGGCGGGCGCCTCGTTGGTGGACACAGGCGTACTCCTCGGTAGTGCGGAACTGGCTGACAGGTGAGTTACCAAGTTACCAGTGCGGCACACCCGCGGGTGTCGTCGATCACCCCGGGCACCGGCACCCGAACCGGCGGTCCCGGGTACGCACCGGTCGGCGGGGGTCAGCCGGCGGGCCGGCAGCGGACGACCTCGCCGATGAAGGGCCGCGCGGTGGTGGCGATCCGGTGCTGGACGGTGGCGTGTCGCGCACCGGGCCGCGCACTCACCGCGACCTCGTCCCGACCCACCTCGGCGCCGTCGTGGGAGCGAGCCCGCAGCACGCACACCGCGGAGCCGCCCTTGGGCAGGGTGACCCGGAAGTCCACCCGCACCCCGGTGTCGGTGACGTCGGTGTAGGTGATCACCTCGGCGTCGTACGCCGGGTCGCCGTACTGGGCGTAGAGCTGCGTCGCGACCAGGGCCAGCCCGGCGACCAGGGCGGCCGCCAGCACCCAGGCCAGCAGCG
>NZ_JAEVHN010000844.1:0-2338 GCF_016803375.1 Micromonospora sp. 4G55 | reverse complement strand
CCCGATGGGCGGGCAGCACCACGGTCGAGGTGGGCAGCGTCACCTGGGCGACCGTGCCGCCCTCGACGTTGCGCCGCAGCTCGACCCGGATGCCGTACCGGGAGGCGAGCCGGCTCACCACGGCCAGACCCATCAGCCGGAACGCGGCCACGTCCACGCTCGGCGGCGCGGCCAGCCGGCGGTTGAGCGAGTCGAGCTGCTCGTCGGTGAGGCCCAGTCCCCGGTCCTCGATCTGGATCAGCACGTAGTCGCGGATCCGGCGGCCGTCGGCGACCACCGTGGTGGTCGGCGGCGAGAAGCGGGTGGCGTTGTCGAGCAGTTCGGCGACCAGGCGGACCACGTCGTTGACGGCGTGGGCGGAGACCGAGATGTCGGTGTCGACGGTGCCGAACTCGATGCGGTTGTAGAGCTCGACCTCGGACTGGGCGGCCCGCAGGACGTCGACCAGCAGCGCGTCCTCGCGGCGGGGCACCGCGGAGTCGGCGCCGGCCAGGACGAGCAGGTTCTCGTCGTTGCGGCGCATCCGGGTGGCCAGGTGGTCGAGCTCGAAGAGCTGGGCGAGGCGCTTCGGGTCCTCCTCGCTGCGCTCGATCGCGTCCAGCTCGCCGATCATCCGGTCGACCAGCGTCTGACTGCGCCGAGCCAGGTTGAGGAACATCGCCGAGACGCTGGTACGCAGGGCGGCCTGTTCGGCGGCGACGCGGACCGCCTCGCGGTGCACGACGTTGAAGGCCAGCGCCACCTGGCCGACCTCGTCGCGGTTGCGCAACCGGATCGGGTCGCGGACCTGGCGCACGATCTCGTCCACGCCGCCCTCGCCGACGCTGCCCATGTTCTGCAGCCGCCGCACCGCGTCCGGCAGGTCGTGGTTGGCCACCGACAGCGCGCCCTCGCGCAGTCGCCGCAGCGAGTGGTTGAGCGAGCGGGCCAGCACCACGGCGAGCGACACGGCGATGATCAGGGTGAGCAGCACCAGCGCCGACTCGATCACGGCCTGCCGGATGACGTCGCTGCGGGCCTGCTCGGCCCGGTCGAGCAGGCGGTCCTGGAGCTGGATCTCGGCCCACCGCATCAGGTCGTTGACCGAGCCGATCGAGGCGCTCGCGTCGGCCGCGCTGACCAGTGGCTGCTGCCCCACCGAGCGGGTGATGTCGGCGGCCACCCGGTCGGCGAGGCCGACCGCGTCGCCGGAGACGGTGCCCTCGACCAGGGCCCGCTGGTCCGGGTCGGCGGCCAGGGAGAAGGAGACCAGCGCCTCCTGCTGGCCGGTCAGCGTGGTGACGAAGGCGGAGAACTGCTCCTCGTCGATCCGGCCGGCGCTGAGGGCGGTGTAGGCGACCGCCTCCTCCTCGGCGACGGCCGCCTTGGCGCGGCTGAACGCGGCCACCGCGCGGCGGGCGTCGGCGAGGCTCTCCTGCCCGGGGAGCTGGGCCAGGGCGTCGCCGTACGAGACGAGGTCGGTCAGGACGATGCCGTAGCGCAGGGTGGCCTCGGCCACCGGCATCTGCCGACGGTCGAGCACCTCCTGGCGGGTGCCGTTGAGCGTCTCCAGGTGATCGTCGATGACCTTGAGCCGGTCGCGGACGGCCGACGGGACCTCGCCGATCCTGCCGCGCTCGGCGCGGTACTCCGCGATCCGCTGGTCGGTGGCGCGGACCCGCAGGTTGTAGTCGTCGGCCTTCTGCTGCGGCGCGGCCAGGTAGCCGGCCGCCGCCATCCGTTCCTTGTGCAGGTCCTGGGTGAGTGCGGAGACGTCGACGGAGAGCGCGGTCAGCGACCGGATCCGGGTGGCGTCGTACGCGCCCTCACCGGTGGAGATGAGTCGGATAGTTGCCAGAGCAATGACCGCGGCGACCGGCACCACCAGAATGAGGGCGAGTTTGGAGCGGATCCGCGCGTCCCTCAGTCGGGGCAGCCGCCGCCCCCGGTCGCGCTGGGCGGCGTCGCCGATTTCGGGCAGGGTCGTCGGTCCGGTGCTCACGACATCGCCTCCGTCGTATCTTCCACGCCTGACCCGCCGACCCGTGCCTGGTGCAGCGGAGAGCGCCACGCGCGGCACGGCCGCGATTTCATCAGAGAAGATCGCGTTTGGGAAGCCGCAGTGAGGCAGGAAACGGTCAACCGACGGCCCCGTCACCTTTTGGCCTCATTGTCGCCCACGCTCTGAACAGGCATTGTCACTCCAGAGTGGCCGATCGCCTCTCCGGAGTGAGCGTCGGTAAATATCTGATGACCCCAACATGTGGGAAAGCCGTCCCGAAACCACTCCGGGCTTCCGCGCTTGACCGCGGGGCCCGGCATTGGCAAGGTTTTGCAGGCTTCGCGCACACCGTACGGC
>NZ_JAEVHN010000843.1:0-2340 GCF_016803375.1 Micromonospora sp. 4G55 | reverse complement strand
TCTACGGGATCTTCCTGCTCGTCGCGCTCTGGGTGACCAGCCAGCTCTGGGTCGACCCGGCCGGCCGGGTCGCCGCGCTCTACAGCAGCGACCCCGCCCAGGTGCAGTTCTTCCTCGCCCACTCGGTGCGCGTGGTGCTGGACGGCGAGTTCCCCTTCTTCACCGACCAGTTCAACTACCCCGACGGCGTCAACCTGATGGCCAACACGGCCGTGCTGGCGCTGGGCATCCCGATGGTGCCGATCACCCTGCTCTTCGGACCGGCCGTGTCCTTCGTGGTGCTGGTCACCCTGGGCCTCGCCGGCACCGCCGCCGCCTGGTACCACGTGTTCTCCCGGCACCTGGTCCGCCGGCGGCTGGCCGCCGCGGTGGGCGCCTGGTTCTGCGGGTTCTCACCGGCGATGCTGTCGCACGCCAACTGGCACCCCAACATCATCTCCCAGTTCCTGCTGCCGTTCATCGTCTGGCGGGTGATGGTGCTGACCCGCTCCGCCCGGCCGGTGCGCGACGGCGCGCTGCTGGCGCTGCTGGTCACCGTGCAGGCGTTCATCAACGAGGAGATCCTGCTCTTCACCGCGCTGGCCTGCGGCGTCTTCCTGACCGCGATGGTGGTGCAGCGCCCGGCGCTGTGGTCGGTGGCCTGGCGCCCGCTGGCCAAGGGGCTGCCGGTGTGCGCGGTGCTGGCCGGGGCGCTGCTGGCGTACCCGCTCTACATCCAGTTCGCCGGGCCGATGGCGTACCACGGGCTCAGCGACGCGGTCCGCGACTACGGCAACGACATCGCCGCCTTCTTCGCCCCCGGCTCGCCGACCTTCGGCGGCAACGAGCGGGCGAACGTCAACCTGGCCCCGAACTACTCCGAGGAGAACGCCTTCTTCGGCTGGAGCCTGTCGCTGCTCGCCGTCGGCATCGTGGTCTGGCTGCGCCGCGAGGTGCTGGTCCGCGCGCTCGCCGCGACCGGGTTCTTCTTCGCCGTGCTCTCGCTCGGCGAGCGGGTGTCCTGGTGGGACCGGGACCTCTTCACCGGCCCGTGGGACCTGCTGGTCCGGCTGCCGCTGCTCGACGCGGTGGTGCCGACCCGGTTCGCCCTGATCACCAGCGTGGTGATCGGCATGCTGCTGGCGCTGGCCGTGCAGCGGGCGTGGACGCTGCGCGGCATCGAGTGGCGGCACGCGAAGACGGTCACCGTCGGCGCCCTGGTGCTCGCGCTGCTGCCGATCGTGCCGATGCCGTTGAAGGTGACCTCCCGTCCGCCGGTGCCGGCCTTCATCACCGCCGATCGCTGGCGGGAGTACGTCGGCCCGGACCAGACGCTGGTGCCGGTGCCCGTGCCCAGCATGGGCAACACGAACGGGATGCGGTGGGCGGCCTCCACCAACCTCGACTTCAAGATCCCCGGCGGCTACTTCCTGGCCCCACGCAACGGCAACACCGGCGACCCGGGTCGCTTCGGCGGCCGGCCCAGCGGCATCGGCGAGCTGCTCGACGAGGTCGCCACCACCGGGCGTACGCCCAAGCTGGACGACCGGCAGCGCCGCCGCTGCCTGGACGAGCTGCGCCACTGGAACGCGGCGGTCCTGGTGCTGCCGGTACGCCAGCAGCACGCCGAGCCGCTGCGGCGCACCGTCGAGCAGCTGGTCGGCCCCGCGAAGCGGGAGCTGGACGTCTGGGTCTGGGACGTCCGGCCGCTGACCGCCCGTACCGCCTGACCTCCCCGCCCTCGGCGGGCCGGGTGGGCGGTCAGCCGACCAGCGGGCGCACGTCCCAGAGCCACACGTCGTCGACCCGCTGCGCCGGCCCGATCAGGCCGGTCATCAGCTCGCGCAGCACCGCCTCGCGCGGGTGTGCGCCGAGCACCACCACCGAGGCCTTCCAGTAGCGCAGGTCCTCGACCGCCTGGCGGCGGTTCTCCTCGGTCAGCGCCGGCACGGTGCCGGTGTCCATGCTGGAGTAGATCAGCGTGCTGGTGGGCCGGTTCGGCGCGCCGAAGACCCCCTCACCGTCGAGGTTGGGCCCGATGAAGTAGCCGCCCGGCACTGGGAACTCGTGCCCGGTCAGCGCGCTCCAGCGCAGCGTGGGCAGGCCGTGCACGTTGCTCGGGATCGGCACCGGCACCAGGGTCCGGCCCGCCGGGACGTACGGGCGCCAGCCGCCGGCGGTGATGAAGTGCGGCGGCGGGTCGACCGGCTGCGCCGGCAGCGGACGCGGGAACAGCGGCAGTACGGCGAGCGTGATCGCCGCGTACCCGACCGGCCGGACCCAGCGCCGCCGGGCTGGCGTGGCTCTCGCCGCCGTCGTGCCGGCGTCGTCGGCCGCCGCGCGGGGCGCGGGGACCCGGGC
>NZ_JAEVHN010000842.1:0-2347 GCF_016803375.1 Micromonospora sp. 4G55 | reverse complement strand
TTAGCTTCAAAAATTTTGCTTTAATTTTTCTTAAATTAATCATCTTTTTTATGTTAAATAATTTATAATTCACGGCTTATTGTTTTAATTTTTAAGGAAAACTAATGAAAAAAGAAATTCACCCAGAATACG
Source organism: Micromonospora sp. 4G55 (assembly GCF_016803375.1). NCBI lineage: Bacteria > Bacillati > Actinomycetota > Actinomycetes > Micromonosporales > Micromonosporaceae > Micromonospora > Micromonospora sp. 4G55. The sequence continues at coordinate 2,215 of NZ_JAEVHN010000842.1, read as the reverse complement.
TAGAATGCAAAGTAAGTTGTGCTTGTGGAAATACTTTTACAACGAAGTCAAACAAAGCAGAATTAAGAGTAGATATTTGTTCAAATTGCCATCCTTTTTTACAGGCAGTGAAAAAATTGTAGATGCTGCAGGTCGTGTAGAGAAATTTAAGAAAAAATACGCAATGCAATAATTATGCTTTATTTTATTCCTACTCCCATAGGAAATTTAAGCGATATTTCTTTTAGAGCCTTAGAACTTTTAAAGACTTGCGATCTTGTGTTTTGCGAAGATACAAGAGTAAGTAAGTCTTTGATTTCGTTATTAAATACCAAATTTCACACTGATATACATATTTCTAAATTTATAGCCTTACACTCCCATAATGAAAAAGAAGTTTTAGCAAGTATTGATTTAAAGATATTTGAAAAAAATGTAGCTTATTTAAGCGATGCAGGAATGCCAGGGATTAGTGATCCTGGCAAGGCTTTGGTAGAATTTGCACAAGAAAACAATATCACCTATGAAATTTTACCAGGTGCAAATGCAGCCTTAGTTGCTCTTGTAAGCTCGGCATTTTGTCAAAAAGAATTTATCTTTATTGGTTTTTTAGCAAATAAAGGCAAAGAAAGACAAAAAGATATAGAAAAAATTTTAAACTTTCCTTATCCAAGTATTATTTACGAATCCCCCAAACGTATTTTATCTTTAGTAGAACAGATTATGATTCTAGACAGCCAAAGAGAAATTTTTTTGAATTAAAGAAATCAGTAAAAAATTTGAAAAAAAATTTAAAGGCAATGCTAAAGAGCTTTCTGAAATTTTAAAAAAGTCTAATTTAAACGGTGAATGGGATTGTAGTACTGCAAATCAAAAGAGCAAAATTTTTTGCAAAAAGATTTTTTAAAACCAAAAAAAGCTGAGCTTATGGCAGTGATTAATGTCAATGAAGACAGTTTTAATGCAAAAAGTCGTGTGAGTGAAGAAGACTTTGAAAAAAGGCTTAATGACTTTCTTGCTTTAAAGCCTGAATATATCGATATAGGTGCGGTTAGTTCAAGACCTGGGAGTGAGTATTGTGGTAAGGAAGAGGAATTTAAAAGACATGAAAAAAGTACTTGACTTAATTTATGAGAAAAATTATTACGAACAAGCAATTTTTAGTTTAGATAGTTTTGATGAATATTGTCTAGAATATGCTTTAAATAAGGGTTTTAAACTCATTAATGATATTACAAGTTTAAGAAATCTTAATCTAGCCAAACTTGCAAGTAAATATGGGGCAAAATATTGCTTAATGCACATGCAAAACAATCCAAATAACATGCAAGATAATCCTTTTTATGAAGATTTGCTTGATGAGATGACTTTGTTTTTTAAAGAAAAACTTGAGCTTTTGGAAAGTTTTGGAGTAAAAGAAAGTATTTTAGATGTGGGTAATTGGCTTTGGAAAGAGTGCGGGGCATAATATGATTTTAATCAAACACTTAGAACATTTTTTGCAATTTAATAAACCTTTACTTATAGGTGCGAGTCGTAAAAGTGTGATTAATGCGTATTTTCAAAGTGAGATTAAAGATCGTTTAGCGGGAACTTTGTATTTGCATTTAAAGGCTTTTGAAAATGGTGCTAGTATTATAAGAGTGCATGATTTATATGAACATAAACAACTTTTTGCTTTAGCGCAGGCAATGGATAATATAGGAGTTTAGATGAAAAAAGAAGAGTATTTAGAAAAAGTTGCTTTAGCCAATTTGTGGATGAGGGCATATTATGAAAAAGATGAACCCTTGGCTAGCGATGAAGAATACGATGTTTTAATCAGAGAATTAAGAGTTTTTGAAGAACAAAATAAAGATGAAATTTCAAAAGACTCTCCAACGCAAAAAATAGCCCCTACTATACAAAGCGAGTTTAAAAAAATAGCTCATTTAAAGCGTATGTGGTCGATGGAAGATGTGTTTGATGAGAGTGAGCTTAGGGCTTGGGCAAAACGCGCAAAATGTGAAAAAAACTTTTTTATAGAGCCTAAATTTGATGGAGCGAGTTTAAATTTGCTTTATGAAAATGGTAAATTAGTAAGCGGTGCCACTAGGGGCGATGGCGAAGTGGGTGAGGATATAACGCTTAATGTTTTTGAGATAGAAAATATACCTAAAAATATAGCCTATAAAGAAAGGATAGAAATTCGTGGAGAAGTGGTGATTTTAAAAGATGATTTTGAGAAAATCAACGA
>NZ_JAEVHN010000841.1:0-2349 GCF_016803375.1 Micromonospora sp. 4G55 | reverse complement strand
ATCGATCCATTTACCACGCACAGCAGCAGCCTTTACAAGAATTTTTTGATCAAGTTCGTAGGCTGGAGTATAGTATTGCCAAGTATCAAGGCTTAAATTTGGCACAACAACAGGTATCATACCACTTAAATTTTGTTCAAACCACTTTCTTTTGTAAACAGGTTCTATAGTCTGCGTAGTACCCACCAAAATAGAAATAGAAGAAGTAGGTGCAATGGCCATCAAATAACCATTTCTCATACCATCTTTTTTAACTTTTTCTCTAAGTTTAACCCAGTCGCTATTCACTTTGATCAAATAAGCCTTCTCTTAAAGTTAAAGCTTTAGCCTTAGGACTTGCTACATCAATAGGAAAAATCCCCTTGCTCCAATTTGATCCTTTCAAAATCTTCATAAGAACCTTTTTCAAGAGCTAAATTTGAACTCGCATTAATAGCCTCAAAGCTAATTTGCTCCATAATCTCATCGATTTTATTTAAATGCTCATCGCTTCCCCAATGAATCTTAGCTTCAGCAAGCATTTGTGCCTCGCCCATGACTCCAAGACCTATGGCGCGAGATTTTAAATTTGTATCTTTTACTTTTCTATGAGGATAAAAATTTAAATCTATCACATTATCAAGCATACGAATAGCCGTTGGCACAACACGCTCTATATCTTCTTTAGTATATACTTTGCTAAGATTTATACTTGCTAGATTACAAACGGCTGTTTTTCCATCATTTTTATATTTTTCTACTATATAAACTTTATTACCATCAATACTATCTAAAGTTGAGATTTTTTTGGTGGTTTTTCATATCCCCCATCGATACACAACTTTTTGTTCTTCATCAAAATGAAGTTCATCTCCATTTTCAAAAACTACTTTAATTTGATAATAATTTGGCTCGGTATTTTGAAAAATTTCAGTACATAAATTTGAACTTCTAATAATTCCTACATGAGCATTTGGATTTGCTCTATTAGCACTATCTTTAAAACATAAAAATGGCAAGCCTGTTTCAAAATAATTTAGCAAAATTTTCTTCCAAAGCTCTTTAGCTTCTACGATTTCTTTGGTAATGCTTTCATCTTTTTCATATTCTTCATAGCGTTTTTCAAAAGCCTCGCCATATAAATCACATAAATCTGCTGTATCTGCAGGATCAAAAAGAGTCCATTTATCATTAGCTCTTACTCTCTTCATAAAAAGATCATTGATCCATAAAGCAGGGAAAAGTTCATGAGCACGGCGTCTTTCTTCACCTGAATTTTTACGCAAATCAATAAAATCACTTTATATCCATGTGCCAAGGTTCTATATAAACGGCTATAGCTCCTTTTCTGGTTCCTAGCTGATCTACTGCCACGGCAATATCATTAGTAATTTTCAAGAAAGGTATAATCCCTCCTGCGGCATTTTTATGCCCATCTATGCTTCCACCCATAGCACGCACTTTAGACCAATCCCAACCTATACCGCCACCAAATTTAGAAAGCAAAGCCATTTCTTGGTAAGAATCAAAAATACCTTCAATATTATCAGGGGTTGATCCTATATAACAAGAACTAAGCTGATGGCGCGTTGTTCTTGCATTAGATAAAGTCGGAGTTGCAAGCATGAGTTCAAATTTAGAAATAAGATCGTAAAATTTCTTCGCCCATTCTTGAGGATTAAATTCATTCTGCGCTAAAAACATCGCAATGGCCATAAACATTTGTTGAGGAAGTTCTATAGGCATACCTTTACTATCTTTAATCAAGTATCTATCATATAAAGTTTTAATACCAAGATAAGTAAATTGCATATCGCGTTCAGGTTTAATATAAGCATTTAAATCATCTAAATCATATTTTTCTTTAAGACCAAGTAAAATTCTTCCTTCTTTTTCACCCTTTTGAAAATACTCACGCAAATGATTATAGCGATTCATACCATTAACTTTTTTATATAAATCAAATAAAAAAAGTCTAGCTGCAACAAAGGTCCAATTTGGACAATCAATATCTATCTTATCTACTGCAGTTTTAATTAAAGTTTTTTGAATCTCTTCAGTTGAAATTCCATCACGAAATTGAATCTTTGCATCAAGTTCAAGTTCGCTTAAATTCACACCTTCTAAATCTTTTACAGCATCAGAGGTGCATTTTTTGATCTTAGAAACATCCAATTCTTCTGTACGACCATTTCTTTTAATAACTTTCATTGCCTTCCTTGCTTTTTATTTAAATGTTCTTTTAAAAATTGCATCAACATTTTTTGTATAGTAGTTATAATCGAAATCATTTTCTTACATCCTCTTCGCTTCAAACTTTTTCTTAAATCTTCATCGCTTAAAAGCGCTAACAAAAACAAATCTTTCATA
>NZ_JAEVHN010000840.1:0-2353 GCF_016803375.1 Micromonospora sp. 4G55 | reverse complement strand
ACCCGGGCCACCCAGGCGTCCGGGTCGCCCAGCTCGTCCAGCCGGGGCAGGGTCAGCGGGGAGCCGAAGATCTTGTTGAAGCCGTCCATGCCGACCCGGTCGACCACGCCGTGCACGAACTTGCGGCCCTCGGCGTACTGGCGCATCTTGACGTCGACGCCGAGCAGCCGGCGGATCGCCTTCTCCAGCGGGTTGCCGGCCTCGCGGCGGCGGTTGAACCCCGCCCGGATCCGCTCCACGCTGGGGATGACCTGCGGTCCGACGCCGTCCATCACGAACTCGGCGTGCCCCTCCAGCAGGGTCATCAGCGCGGTGAGCCGGTCCAGCACGGCCCGCTGGGCCGGGGTCTGCACGATGTCCAGCACGCTGGTGCGGCTCTCCGGGTCCTTGATCGCGTCGGAGAGGGTGGCGACGCCCCGGCGCAGCCGCTCCAGCAGGTGCTCGTTGCCCTGCGCGGCGTCGACGAAGGCGTTCACCTCGCTGAGGAAGTACGCCCGCATCCAGGGGACCGAGGTGAACTGGGTGCGGTGGGTGACCTCGTGCAGGCAGACCCAGAGCCGGAAGTCGCGCGGGTTCGCCTCCAGCTTCCGCTCCACCTCGACGATGTTCGGCGCGACCAGCAGCAACTGGCCCGGGTCGGCGGAGAACACCTCGTACTGGCCCAGGACCCGGCCGGAGAGGTAGGCGAGCACCGTGCCGGCCTGCATTCCGGTCAGCCGGGAGCCGATCGCCTCGGTGAGCGGCCCGGGACGCTTGTCGCCGGAGAGCCGGTTCACCAGCGGGGTGATCACCTCGCGCAGGCCGGCGATGTTGGCGCCCGCCCAGTCCCGGCGGTCCACCACCCGCACCGGCGGGTGCGTCACCTGCGACCGCAGCCCGGTGTAGTCGGCGACGTGCCCGGCCGCCTCATCGGTGAGCCGTCGCAGGTCGACGACCACGTCAGTGGCCTCGGCGTACGACACCCGGGGGCCCGACTTGCTCAGCGCCCCCCGCGGTCGCGGCGGCCAGATCCCAGTCCACGAACTGCGCCATGCACCCACCGTACCCGCGCCGGAACACCCCGGCCCGGCGTGCGAGCAGGGGCTCCGGCGGTCGGGGTCAGCGGCAGCCGCAGCCGGCCAGGGCGCCGGCGATCCGGTCGAGGGCCTGGCGGGTGACGTCCGAGTCGCCGGCCGGGGCCCGGTCGGTGAGGACCGCGAAGGTGAGCAGCCGACCCTCGGCCGTGGTGACCAGCCCGGCGATGGCGTGCACCCCGGTCAGCGTGCCGGTCTTGGCCCGGACCACCCCGGCACCGGCGGCGGTCGCCGCGACCCGGTAGCGGTCACCCAGGGTGCCGGACCAGGCGCCGACCGGCAGGCCGCCGAAGATGGCGCCGAGTTCCGGGTGGTCGCCCTTGCCCGCGAGCGCGATCAGGTCGGTGAGCAGCGAAGGGCTGATCCGGTTGTTCCGGGACAGCCCGCTGCCGTCGGAGAGGCTGATCTCGTCGGCCGGTAGGCCCAGCTCGCCGATGACCTCGTCCATCGCTGCCGCACCGCCGACGAAGCTCGCCGGCTGGTTGCGGGCCAGCGCCACCTGCCGGGCCAGCGCCTCGGCGATCACGTTGTCGCTGTCGCTGATCATGATGTCGACCAGACGGATCATCGGCAGCGACTCGACCTTGCCCAGTTCGGTACCGGGCGCCGGGGCGCCGGTGGCCGCGGCCCCGCCGGCCGGCGGGGCGGTGCCCTTGGTGACCGGGGCGTCCCCGCCGAGGCCGAGCAGCCGGGCGAAGGAGCGGCCGGCGGTCAGGTCGGGCTCCGGGACCCGCTCGGCCGCGCCGTGGGTGTCGTCGAAGGTCTTCCGGGCCGCCTCGGGGTCGCTGCGCGCGCCGTCGGTCATCAGCGCGGTGATCGACGCGCCGTAGCCGCCGGTCGGGATGTCGTCGTCCCAGCCGGGGCCGTGCACCGGGCCGGGGAAGAGCGAGGAGTCGACGACGACCTTGGTCGGAGCGGTGCCGCCGAGCGCCTGCTTGACCTGCTTGGCCAGTGTGTCGAGCCGGGCCGCGCCCGGGTAGAAGCCCTTGCCGTCCACCGCGAGGGTCGGGTCGCCGCCGCCGACGAGCACCACCTCGCCGGGGTTCGCCCCGGCCACCGCCCGGGTGGGGATGCGGTACCCGGGGCCGCGGGCCTCCAGCACGGTCACGCCGGTCGCCAGCTTGGTCACCGAGGCGGGCACCGTGCCGTCGTCGCCGCCCCGGGCGTAGATGGACTGCCCGGTGGTCACGTCGGCCACCGAGATGTTCACCCGGCTGCCGAGGGCGGCGGCCCCGAGCAGCGGCTCCACGGCGGCGCGTACCCCGGCGGAGGTGGGCTGC
>NZ_JAEVHN010000839.1:0-2362 GCF_016803375.1 Micromonospora sp. 4G55 | reverse complement strand
ACGGCGAGCACCACGTGCGCGGCGCGGTACACCGAGCCGCCCGCGGTCCGCACCCGCCAGCCGCCGGGCTCCCGGTCCAGCCGGGTGGCGGCGGCGTCGGAGACCACCCGGCCGCCGTGCTTCTCGACGTACCGGGTCAGCGGCTGCCAGATCGCCGTCGCGTAGTCCTCGTCCGGGCAGTCGAAGGCCAGCCCCTCCGGGTTGCCGAGCAGGTAGAAGTGGAACTGGGCGATCATCTCGGCGGCCGACATCTCCGCCTCGCGGTTGAAGAACGAGTGCGAGAAGACCTCGAAGAGCATGGCCCGGGCCCGGTCCGGCAGCTTCAGCGAGGTCAGCAACTCATCGGCGGTGGCGGTGTCGAACTCGGCGTAGGTGCGCTCCGGGTGGTAGCTGAGCAGCGGCAGCGCGGCGTCCCGGTCCATCCGGCGCAGGTCGGCCAGGCGCAGGCTGGGGCTGCGCAGCAGGAGGGCGAGCAGGTTCAGCGGCGGGGCCGGCGGCAGTCGGCCGAACTCCTCCGCCGGCCACTGCCCGCTCAGGATCGGGTACCCGGGGATCGGCTTGAGGAAGCCCAGACCCGGATCGACCCGGCGCAGGATCGCCCGCCAGTTGTAGTACTGCCGGAAGAACGCGTGGAAGCCGTGCTCGATGAGCTGGGTGCCGTCGGTCAGGGCCTCCGGCCAGGCGCCGAGCCGGCCGCCGAGCGTCGGCGCGGCCTCGAGCACGGTCACCGCCACGCCCCGCTCGGCGAGCACCACCGCCGCGGACATGCCGGCGATCCCGCCGCCCACCACCACGGCCTCGACCGGGCGCGGCACGCGGGGGGCGCCACCGCCGCCGGGGTCGACCACCCGCCGCCGTACGCCGATGAGCCGGCCCAGCATCCGTGACAGCGCCATGCGCACCTTCCCGGCCGAAGAATCTCAGTCTGCCCGGTCAGCCCTCGGACGGCAGCAGACAGCGTCGTTCCCGGTCCGAGGCGGGCCAGACGTACTCCAGGTCGGGCGGGATGTCGCCGAACTGCGGCCGGTAGTGCTCCGGGTCCTTGCGCAGCAGCGACGAGCGGTGGCTCAGGTGCAGGTCCTCCCGGCCCAGCCAGGGTGGCAGCTCGCCGGCCCCGGCCAGCTCGGCCTGGGTGCGGATCCGGTCGATCCCGCAGGCGGCGGCCAGGTCGGTGGTCATGGTGCCGGCGCAGGTGTCCGCCCGGCCCGGCTCGCACCAGACGGCGCACATGTCCAGCCCGTACCGGGTGAGCGCCTCCTCGTAGCCGGCCCACATCTTCACCGCCGGATGGTTGCGCCAGCCGTAGGTGGGCCGGGTCAGCCCGCGCAGCACCTGGATGGTCTCCACCCGCTGCTTGCCCAGCCGCTTCTGGTCCAGCGTCCGGGCGCTCGCCAGGAAGTCCGGGTACGGGAGGAACGTCTGCATGCCGCTGCACTACCCGCCGTACGCCCCGACATGCGCTCATGATCAGCGGGGCTGCGCCCGGTGCGACCGGCTGACTACGATCCGGTCATGGCGGAACCCCTGCGCGATCGCGCGCGCCGCGCGACCGGCTGGCGGTTACGGCCCAACGGCGAGACGCGGCCGCACTACGTCGTCTGCGGCAACGACCCGCTCGCCTACTGGGTGGTCAAGGCGCTGCTCGCCACCGAGCTGGCGCAGGGCCGAGTCCGCATCACGCTGGTCGTGCCCGAGCACCGTCGCTCCGAGGGGCCGGACGGCCGCGACGTCGACGGCATCCAGGTGGTCCGCGCCGACCGGCTCGACGAGGCCGCCTTCCGCCGCGCCGGCCTGGCCGGCGCGGACGGGCTGGCCCTGCTGCACCAGGACGACGTGGGCAACATGCAGGCCGCGCTCTGCGCCCAGGAGGTCGAGCCCCGGCTGCGCCTGGTGGTGCGCATGTTCAACACCAGCCTGGCCAACGGCCTGCGCGAGCTCTTCCCCGACTCGGCGGTGCTCTCCGACGCTCGATCGCCGCCCCCGCGTTCGTGGCCGCCGCTCTCGGCGAGGTCGCCCCCACCCACTTCCGGCACGCCGGGCGCACCCTCTACGTGGCCCGCCGGGAGGACGTACCCCCGGGCGACGTCGTCTGCGGCCTGGCCCTGCTGCACCAGGACGACGTGGGCAACATGCAGGCCGCGCTCTGCGCCCAGGAGGTCGAGCCCCCGGCTGCGCCTGGTGGTGCGCATGTTCAACACCAGCCTGGCCAACGGCCTGCGCGAGCCTCTTCCCCGACTCGGCGGTGCTCTCCGACGCCTCGATCCGCCGCCCCCGCGTTCGTGGCCGCCGCTCTCGGCGAGGTCGCCCCCACCCACTTCCGGCACGCCGGGCGCACCCTCTACGTGGCCCGCCGGGAGGACGT
>NZ_JAEVHN010000838.1:0-2365 GCF_016803375.1 Micromonospora sp. 4G55 | reverse complement strand
CCGCCCGGTCGACCGGTCGGTCGACGGGCGGGGCGCTGACCGCCCGGTGTGCGGCGCTGCTGCATCGTCACACCCCTCCCCCGAGGCTTAGCGCGTCAGGCCGAACGGTAACGCGGGAACGCGCCCGCGCCGGCGTACCGCGCCGCGTCGGCCAGCTCCTCCTCGATCCGCAGGAGCTGGTTGTACTTGGCCACCCGGTCCGAGCGGGCCGGGGCACCGGTCTTGATCTGACCGCAGCCGGTGGCGACGGCCAGGTCGGCGATGGTGGTGTCCTCGGTCTCGCCGGAACGGTGGCTCATCATGCACTTGAAGCCCGCCCGGTGGGCCAGGTCCACCGCGTCCAGCGTCTCGGTCAGCGAACCGATCTGGTTGACCTTGACCAGCACCGCGTTGGCGGTCCGCTCCGCGATGCCCCGGGCGATGCGCTGCGGGTTGGTCACGAAGAGGTCGTCGCCGACGATCTGGATCCGGTCGCCGACCGCGGCGGTCAGGGTCGCCCAGCCGCTCCAGTCGTCCTCGGACAGCGGGTCCTCGATGGAGACGATCGGGTAGTCGCCGATGAGCTTGGTGTAGTAGTTGCTCATCTCCTCGGCGGACTTCGCGCTGCCCTCGAAGGTGTAGGTGCCGTTGTCGAAGAACTCGGTGGCGGCCACGTCGAGGGCGAAGACGATGTCGGTGCCGAGCCGGTAGCCGGCCTTCTCCACCGCCTCGGCGATCAGGTCCAGCGCGGCGGCGTTGCTCGGCAGGTTCGGGGCGAAGCCGCCCTCGTCGCCGAGGCCGGTCGACAGGTCCTTCTTCTTCAGCACCGACTTCAGCGCGTGGTAGACCTCGGCGCCGGAGCGCAGCGCCTCGCGGAAGCTGGGCGCGCCGATCGGCGCGATCATGAACTCCTGGACGTCGACGTTGGAGTCGGCGTGCGCCCCACCGTTGAGGATGTTCATCATCGGCACCGGCAGCAGGTGCGCGTTCGGGCCACCCAGGTAGCGGAAGAGGCTCAGCTCGGCGCTGCCCGCGGCGGCCTTCGCCACCGCCAGGGAGACGCCCAGGATGGCGTTCGCGCCCAGCTCGGCCTTGTTGTCCGTGCCGTCGAGGTCGAGCATCTTCTGGTCGATCAGCCGCTGCTCGCTCGCCTCGTAGCCGATGAGCTGGTCGACGATCTTGTCCTCGATGTTGGCGACCGCGTTCTCGACGCCCTTGCCCTGGTAGCGGTCGGAGTCACCGTCGCGCAGCTCGATCGCCTCGAAGGCGCCGGTGGAGGCGCCGGAGGGCACCGCGGCGCGGGCGATCGTGCCGTCGTCGAGCCCGACCTCGACCTCGACCGTCGGGTTGCCCCGCGAGTCGAGAATCTCCCGGGCGACGATTCCCTCGATGGTTGCCACTGAGTCGCTCCTCGTTCGTGTGTGCGAATCCGGTATGGGCCGCGACGGTGCGGCTGGGGCAGGTGTTGAACGCAGCGTATCGGGCGACGGCCGGCCGCACGTCGTCGCCCGCCGTTCGTACCGCGCCCCGGATCCCCACCGGCGCGCGGGGTGAGACGGACATTCCCGGATTCTCGGGCCTCAACCGGCAACGGGTTTGCGTCGGGTGGACCCGATCGACCACGCTGGTCGCCATGCCCGCCGTATCGACCACCCTCCGCGTGCTGGCCGTGTCGGCCGCCGCGTCGCTCACGGTGACCGGATGCCAGACCCTGGACGACGCCGGCCGGGCGTTGGGCCGGGCCGACCTGGTCAACGACCTGGCCGCCCGGATGGACGGCGCGCTGACCGGCACCTGGGCCGCGGACTACCGGTTCGCCGGCGGACGGACGGCCTCGATCGCCCAGACGCAGGAGCCGCTGCGCTCCGCCTACACCTGGCCGGACGGCAAGATCACGGTGACCCAGGAGGCGGTCACCCGGTGCGAGAACGCCGACGGCCGGACCGCCTGCACCGTGCTGCCGCCGGAGCTGACCGCCGGGAAGCCGTCGGTGGTCGTCTACACCGAGGCGGACAAGCGGGGCCTGGTCACCCCGCCGGCCGTGATGGCGCTGCTCACCGAGGCCGCCCTCGACCCCGACGCCCAGGTCACCCAGAGCGACACCACCGTCGCCGGCCACCACGCCACCTGCGTCGACGTGCGGCGCTCGGCCGGCGACTTCACCACCTGCGTCACCACCGAGGGGCTGCTGGGCACCTTCACCGGCACCCTCGACGGCACCCCGACCGAGCTGACCTTGACCCGCTACACCGAGACGGTCGAGGCGGCCGCCTTCGCCGTGCCGCCGGGCGCGGGCGTGGTGGACCGCCGACCGGCCACCTCGTGACCGCCGCCTCTCCGGACCGTCCCGCCGACCACCGGCCGCCCGCCGCCGGGCAGCCGCCGA
>NZ_JAEVHN010000837.1:0-2372 GCF_016803375.1 Micromonospora sp. 4G55 | reverse complement strand
GTGCTGGCCCGGCACCTGGTCACCACCCACGGCGTCCGGCACCTGCTGCTGGCCAGCCGGAGTGGACCGGACGCCCCCGGTGCCGCCGCGCTGCGCGACGAGCTGACCGCCCTCGGCGCCCAGGTCACCCTCGCCGGCTGCGACGTCGGCGACCGCGACGCCCTCGCCACACTGCTCGCCACGGTCCCCACCGACCAGCCGCTCACCGGCGTCGTGCACGCCGCCGGGATCGTCGACGACGGCACGTTCGACAGCCTCACCCCACAGCGGCTGGACGCGGTGCTGCGCCCCAAGGCCGACGCCGCCTGGCACCTGCATGAACTGACCCGCGACGCCGACCTGCGCGCCTTCGTGCTCTACTCCTCGGCCGCCGGCTTCCTCGACGGCTCTGGGCAGGCCAACTACGCGGCGGCCAACACCTTCCTGGACGCCCTCGCCGCGCACCGCCGGGCCGCCGGGCTGCCCGCCACCAGCCTCGGCTGGGGGCTCTGGCCCCGGGACATCGGCATGGGCGCCGGGGTGGACGACGTCGCCGCGCACCGGGTGAGCCGCCTCGGGCTGCGGGAACTAACCGTCGCGCAGAACCTCGCCCTCTTCGACGCCGCGCTCGGCGTGGACGAGCCGTTCCTGGCGCCGCTCCACTTCGACCTGGCGGATCTGCAACGGCGGGCCGCCGAGCTGCCACCGTTGCTGCGCCGGCTGGTCCGCGCGCCCCGGCGGCCCGCCGCCCGGGCCGCCGCCGGTGCCGTCCCGGTCGAGCTCTCCCTGGCGCGTCAGATCGCCGAGCTGACCGAGGCGGAGCGTACGTCGGTCCTGCTGGACCTGGTCCGTACCCAGGTGGCCGCCGTGCTCGGGCACAGCGCTGCGGACGCCATCGCGCCCCGGCAGGCGTTCAACGAGATCGGCTTCGACTCGCTGGCCGCGGTGGAGCTGCGCAACCGGCTCAACGCGGCCACCGGGCTGCGGCTGACCGCCACCCTCGTCTTCGACTACCCGAACCCGCGCGCGCTGGCCGCGCACCTGGTCGAGAAGCTGCTCGACCTGCGCCCGGCGGCCGAGCCGGTGCGGGCCACGGTGCGCGCCGTCCCCGACGAGCCGATCGCCATCATCGGCATGAGCTGCCGCTACCCGGGCGGGGTCAGCTCGCCGGAGGAGCTGTGGCGGCTGGTCGCCGAGGGGGTGGACGCGATCGGCGAGTTCCCCGCCGACCGGGGCTGGGACATCGACGAGCTGTACGACCCGGAGCCGGGCCGGTCGGGGCGTACCTCGACGAAGGAGGGCGGCTTCCTCTACGACGCCGCCCTGTTCGACCCGGACTTCTTCGGGATCAGCCCCCGCGAGGCCAGCGCCATGGACCCGCAGCAGCGGCTGATGCTGGAGGCGTCCTGGGAGGCGTTCGAGCGGGCCGGCATCGATCCGCACTCGGTGGCCGGCTCGCGTACCGGGGTGTTCGCCGGGGTGATGTACCACGACTGGGCGACCCGGCCCGGCGAGATGCCGGAGGAGGCGCTGGGCTACCTGGGCAACGGGGGCCACACCAGCGTGGTCTCCGGGCGGGTCGCGTACGTGCTCGGGCTGGAGGGGCCGGCGGTGACCGTGGACACCGCCTGCTCGTCGTCGCTGGTGGCGCTGCACTGGGCGATCCAGGCGCTGCGCACCGGGGAGTGCGAGCTGGCCCTGGCCGGCGGCGTGACCGTGATGTCCACCCCGGACACGTTCATCGACATGAACCGGCAGGGCGGTCTCTCCTCGGACGGGCGGTGCCGGTCGTTCGCCGCGTCGGCCGACGGCACCGGTTGGGGTGAGGGGGTCGGCGTCCTGCTGGTCGAGCGGCTCTCCGACGCCCGCCGCAACGGTCACCCGGTCCTGGCGGTGGTGCGTGGTTCGGCGGTCAATCAGGACGGCGCGTCGAACGGCATGACCGCGCCGAACGGCCCGTCGCAGCAGCGGGTGATCCGGGCCGCGCTCGCGTCGGCGGGTGTCAGCGCCGCCGAGGTCGACGCGGTGGAGGCGCACGGCACGGGTACGACGCTGGGCGACCCGATCGAGGCGCAGGCGCTGCTCGCCACGTACGGCCGGGAGCGCCCGGCGGAGCGCCCGCTCTGGCTCGGCTCCATCAAGTCCAACCTCGGGCACACCCAGGCCGCCGCCGGGGTCGCCGGGATCATCAAGATGGTCCACGCGATCCGCCACGGCGTCCTGCCGCCCACCCTGCATGTCGACGCGCCGTCGCCGCAGGTGGACTGGTCCGCCGGTGCGGTGGAGCTGTTGACCGAGGGGCGCCTGTGGCCGGTGAACGGCCATCCGCGTCGGGCGGGCGTGTCGTCGTTCGGCATCAGTGGCACCAACGCGCACGTCATCATCGAGCAGGC
>NZ_JAEVHN010000836.1:0-2375 GCF_016803375.1 Micromonospora sp. 4G55 | reverse complement strand
GGCCGGCCAGGGCCGCCGCGTCGGAGTCGATCGACTCGGTCGCCGCCCTCGGCCGCGCGGGGCGCGCCCTTCGGGGCCAGCTCGCCGCGGGCGATCGCACCGCGCCGGGCCAGCACCCGCTTGTTGTGCGCCTGGATCCGGGGGTCGTAGTTCTTCAGCAGCACCAGCAGCGGAGTGGCCAGCAGGATCGAGGTCAGGAACGCCACCGCCATACCGACGAAGAGCACCAGGCCGAGGTCCTTCAGGGTGCCCGCGCCGAGCAGGCCGGCACCGATGAAGAGCAGGCCACCGACGGGGAGCAGGGCGACCACCGAGGTGTTCAGCGACCGCATCAGGCTCTGGTTGAGCGCCAGGTTGGCCGCCTCGCCGTACGTCTGGTTGTTGTTCGCGGTGATGCCGCGGGTGTTCTCCTGCACCTTGTCGAAGACCACCACCACGTCGTAGAGCGCGAAGCCCAGGATCGTGAGGAAGCCGATGATGGTCGACGGGGTGACCTCGAAGCCGACCAGCGAGTAGATGCCCGCGGTGAGGAAGAGGTTCGTGAACAGCGAGACGATGGCGGCGACCGCCATCCGCCACTCGAAGCGCAGGATCAGGTAGATCGCCACCACCGCGACGAAGATGATCAGACCGAGCAGGGCGCGCGAGGTGACCTGCTCGCCCCACGCCTCGCTGACCTGGTTGCCGCTGATCTGGTCGGCGTTGATCCCGAAGTCCCGGGCCATCTCGGCCTTGACCTCGGTGGCCTGCGCCGGGCTCAGCTGCGAGGTACGCAGCTCGTAGTACTCGCCGCTGGTGCTGCCGACCTTCTGCGCGGTCACCACCTCGGCGTCGCCGCCCTTGGCTGCGAGCGCGGCGTCGACCTTCTCCTCGGCCTGCTCCAGGGTGCCGACGCTGGCCGGCACCTGGAACGAGTTGCCGCCGGCGAACTCGATGCCGAGGCTGAACCCGCGCACCGCGAAGCTGAGCACCGCGATCAGCACCAACGTACCGGCCACGGCGAACCACAGCTTGCGCCGGCCGACGATGTCGAGCCCGGCCTCACCGCGGTAGAGCCGGCTCGCGAGACCACTCTTAGCCATCTCAGGCCTCCTTGACGCGCGGGGTGCGGGAGTCCTGCTCGGCCGACCGGGCCGGCAGGGCCCGGCCGAGACCGCTGACCCGCGGGGACAGGAACGCCCGGGTACGGGCGAACATCGTCATGATCGGGTGCCGGAAGAGGAAGACCACGATCAGGTCCAGCACCGTCGCCAGGCCGAGGGCGAAGGCGAAGCCCTTCACCGTGCCGACCGAGACGACGTAGAGCACCACGGCGGACATCAGCGTGATCGCGTTCGCCGAGATGATCGTCCGGCGGGCCCGGATCCAGGCGCGCGGCACCGCGCTGCGCGGGCTGCGCCCCTCCCGGATCTCGTCCTTGAGCCGCTCGAAGTAGATGACGAAGGAGTCCGCCGCCACACCGAGGGAGACGATCATGCCGGCGATGCCGGCGAGGGTGAGGGTGAAGCCGATCTGCCGGCCGAGGACGACCAGCGCCCCGAAGACCAGCAGCGCCGACAGCACCAGGCTCAGGAAGATCACCGAACCGAGCAGCCGGTAGTAGAAGAACGAGTAGATGATGACCAGCAGCATGCCGATGCCGGCGGCGAGCAGACCCGCGCGCAGGTGGCTGTCGCCCAGGGTGGCGGTGACGTTCTGCTGCTCCTGCGGCTCGAAGGTCACCGGCAGCGCGCCGTACCGGAGCTGGCTGGCCAGCTTGTTGGCGTCGGTGCTGGTGAAGTTGCCGGTGATCTGCGAGTCACCGGTGAGCACGCCCTGGATCTCGGGCGAGGAGACGATCTCGTTGTCCAGCACGACCGCCACCCGGCACTTGCCGTCCTGGCCGAGCGCGGTCTGGTCGCAGGCGCCACCGGTGTTGTTGAACGCCTCGCGGGTCAGCTCGGTCCACTTGTCCTGGCCGTCGCCGGTGAAGTTCAGGCTGACCACCCAGGCGCTGGCCTGGTCGAGCACGGCGTTGGCGTCGTCGACGTCGGTGCCGACCACCTTCGCCACGTCGAGCAGGTACTTGGCCGCGCCGTCCTCACAGGCGACCGCCTGCTGCTTCTCGTCCTTGATCGACGCGGCCGGCCGCTTGTCCAGCTGGGCGCAGGTGATGGTCGGGACGTTGAACTGCATCTGCGGCGCCAGCACCGCGATCTCCTGCGGGGAGAGCGCGCCGAACGGCTTGAGCTTCTCCGCCAGGGACGGGTCGGCGGTGAGGTCGGCCGGGGCCTGCAGGGCGCTCGCGGCGGCCCAGGCCGCCGGTCCCACCTTCTTCTCGACGGCGTTGCGCTGCTCCTGGATGCTCTGCGGCACCGGGGCGGCGCTGGCGCTCG
>NZ_JAEVHN010000835.1:0-2379 GCF_016803375.1 Micromonospora sp. 4G55 | reverse complement strand
CGGCCCAGCGGGTCGTCGCCGGCCGCGGGCGCGCCGTGGGCGACCGCGAGCTGCCGGCGCACCAGCTGGTCGACTTCGGCGGCGGAGGTGGCCTCGTGGTCCACCTGCCAGTCGAGCGCGAAGCCCCACAGCACCGCCCGGTTGGTCGGCCGCAGCTCGGCGGCGTCGCACCAGGGCGCGCTGAACGCGATGGCCAGGGCGACGCTGCTGGTCAGGGTCGCGTCGAAGGGCCCGGCGGCGAAGAGGTCCGGGTGGGCGGCCAGGCAGCGTTGCAGGTCCCGCTGACCCTGTGCCGCGAGGGCGCAGACCCGGCCGTGCTCGGCGGCCGCCCGCAGCTCGTCGGTGGTCGGTACGACAGGCGCCACCACGGTCAGGCCAGGGCCGGTTGCCGGTGCGGGGTGAGCATCAGCGGCACCCGCTCCCGGGGGCGCAGCGACGCGGCGAGCTGCGGGTTGGGCATCCCCGGCTCGCAGAGCCGGTACCGGAACCGGCTGAACAGGGTCGCCACGATCAGCGGCGCCTCCAGCTGGAACAGGTACTGGCCGATGCACTGGTGGGCGCCGCCGCCGAACGGGTAGTAGGCGTACCGGTGGGCGCGTCGGGGCGCGTCGGGGGCGAAGCGTTCCGGGTCGAACACCTCGGGTCGATCCCAGTACCGGGCCAGCCGCTGGGTGACGTACGGGCTGAGGACGATCGTCCCGCCGGCGGAGATTCTGGTGCCGCCGATGACGTCGTCGGCGATCGCGGTGCGCGGCACCAGCCAGCCGGACGGGTACGCGCGGACCAGCTCGTCGAGCACCATCCGGGTGTAGCGCAGCTCGCCGAGCTGCTCGCGGCTGACCACGTCACCGGGGCCGACCACCCGGTCGATCTCCTCGTAGAGCCGGGCGGCGATGTCCGGCAGCTGCTCCAGCAGCGGAAAGAGCCAGGTGAGCACCACATAGGTGGTCTCGGTGGTGGTGGCGAAGATGGACACCAGGTCGTCACGGACCCGCTGCTCGTCCAGCTTGCGACCGTCGGCGTCGCGGGCCCGGGCCAGCGCGGCGAGGATGTCGTCGCCGCCGTCGGAACTGGCGCGCTCGGCGCGGACCAGCGGCAGCAGGATGTCGTCGATGTTCCGCACGGCCCGACGGAACGCCCGGTCACCGGGCATCGGCACGGCGTCGGGCAGGAAGGGGGCGAGCAGCCGGAACCGCAGCGCTGTCGCCACGGTGTCCTGCTCGGCGACCACCCGCACGCCGTCGCGACAGGGATCTTGTCGCCGAAGAAGACCCGGATGACCGCCTGGCAGATGATCCGGGAGATCTCGGCGGCGGCGTCGACCGGCTCGCCGGCCCGCGCCGGGCCGGCCAGTTCGTCGACCGCCTCGCTGATCGCCCGGCTCAGGTCGTCCACCGCCGCGTCGACCCGCTTGGCGGTGAAGTGCGGCTGGAGCCGCCGGCGACTCGCCTCCCACCGCGGACCCTCGGACAGGATGCCGTCGCCGGCCAGCTTGCGCACGGACTTCCACATCATGCTGTCGCCGGCCCGGGTGTAGTTCGCGGCGTTGTCGCGCAGCACGTGCTGGACGTGGGCCGGCTCGGTGACCAGGTACGGCCGGATGGTGCCCAGGTTCAGCCGGACGACCTGCCCGGGCGCCGCGTCGGCGAGGCCGACCAGGGTGCCCAGCGGGTCGCGCAGCAGCCCGGGCAACGTGCGGCGCAGGCTCGCGACGTGCGGCTCACGGGATACCGGGGTCGTCGACTCAGTCATGGCTCACCTGCGGGTCCTCCTCCGGTGCCGCACCGCCTTGCGCTCCGTGTTGCCATGGTGATCGCGCGTGACGGTTGCGGTGAGCATGTCACTGATGAAAAGGCTTTTCCAGATTTTGCGTCCGGAGAAATTCTCACAGTCAACGAAGGCCGTCCACTGTGTACGGTCCCGTCCGGACGCTAGCCCGACAGATCGCGCAGGTAGCGCCACTCCGCGGCGACCGGCCGATAACCTAATCCACGGTTCAGCGTGAGCATCGGCACGTTGCCCGCGTCGTTGCTGGTGTACGCGAACCGTAGCCCGGCCGCCCGGGCCCGGCTCAGCGAGCGGTGCTTGACCGCGCGGGCCAGCCCCCGGCCGCGGTGCCCGCGCCGGGTGCGGTCATCCCCGACCGGTAGCGGGTCCGGCCGTCGGTCAGCGCGAAGCCGAACGCGAGCACCTCCCCGTCCCGGACGGCCACCGTGGTCAGGTCCCGGTCCAGGTCGGGGCGCTCCCAGTAGGCGGTCCGCCAGTCGGCGTAGCTGATCTCGTCCATCGTCACCTCGCCCGGCTCGTCCCGGGAGGCGTCGAGGTCGGCCAGGTAGAGCGGGTACGGGTCGGGCAGCTCGGCCGCGGCGAGCAGCCGCA
>NZ_JAEVHN010000834.1:0-2381 GCF_016803375.1 Micromonospora sp. 4G55 | reverse complement strand
GTGGCGGCGGCGGTCAGCGCGGCGCCGAGCAGCAGCGCCCCGGCGGCGGCGACCAGCCGGCGGGGCGCGGTACGGAGCTGGGGCATCTGTCGCCTCCGAGGCGTGTCAGGGGACCGGTCATAGAGTTTCGTTTGCGGGACTGCGGCGCAACTGTCGACGCGCGTGTCGTCGCCGTTCCCGACCAGCGGAATCACCTGCCACGCCCGGCCGGCCGGGTGCGGTACCGTCCGGTCATGATCAAGGTGCGGCGGGCCGGACCCGGTGACGCGGCGGAGATCGTCCGGCTGCGCGGGGTGATGCTGGCGTCGATGGACGGGGCGGAGCCGCCGCCCGGGCCGTGGCAGCCGGCCGCCCGGGAGGTGCTGCGCGAGCGGCTCGCCGACCCGGCGGACCTGATGGCCGTCTTCGTGGTGGACGCCCCCGACCGACCCGGCGTGCTCGCCGCCTGCGCGACCGGCACCATCGAGTGTCGCCTGGGCGGGCCGGGCAACCCCAGTGGACTGACCGGCTACGTCTTCAACGTGGTCACCGACCCGGGGTGCCGGCGGCGCGGCTACTCCCGGGCCTGCCTGACGGGCCTGCTCGACTGGTACCGGGACCGTGGCGTAGTGAAGATCGATCTGCGGGCGTCGGTGGCCGGCGAGGCGCTCTACCGCTCGCTCGGCTTCCGGGACACCCTTGGCCCCACCCTGCGCCTGAGCCTGCCCGCGTCCTGAGGAGTCGCCGTGTTCGCCCTGCCGTTGACCGGTTCCGCCGAGCTGCGCCCGCTGTCGCCCTGGTGCGCGGAGGAGTTCCTGGCCCACCTCGACCGGGCCCGGCAGCACATCACGCCCTGGGTCGGCGCCTCCTTCGTGGCGACCGACCTCGACTCGGCCCGGACCGTGCTGCGTCGCTACGCCGACCTGTGGGCGCGCGACGCCGGCGGCATCTGGGGCATCTGGGACGACGGGGTCCTGGTCGGCGGGGTGATGTTCGTGTCGTTCGACGCGGCGCTCGGCGTCTGCGAGGCGGGCTGCTGGCTGGAGCCGGCGGCCGAGGGTCGGGGGCTGGTCACTCGCGCGGTCGGCCGGATCGTCGACTGGGCGGTGGGCGAGCGGGGCATCCAGCGGGTGGAGTGGCGTACCAACGCCACCAACACGCGCAGCATCGCCGTGGCCCGGCGGCTCGGCATGCGCCGGGACGGCACGCTGCGGCAGCTCTACCCGGGCCCGGCGGGCCGGATCGACATCGAGGTCTGGTCGGTGCTCGCCGACGAGTGGCGCTCGCCGGCCTGACCCCGGTCCGTCCGCTGCGCGATTCCCGACCGGTCGGGTCTGCTCCGGGTGAGGCCCCGGGCGGCCGGGACGCCGCGACGGAGGCCGGCCCGCAGCGGTGGCGGTGCCGGACCGGCACCGCCACCGGGTCAGGCGTCGCCGCTCAGCTGTCGGCGTAGCGGCGGGCGGCGGCCAGCGCGGCCCGGACCTGCTCCGCGTTCCTCGCGGCGGGCCGCTCCCAGTCGTTCGGGTCGGCCGAGTAGAGGCCGGCGTACGCGGCGGTGTCCCGCTGGAACCGCCAGCCCTCGGCCAGCGGCCCGACGTCCACGGCGTCGTACCCGAGCGAGTCGAGGAACGCGGTCACCGCGGCCTTGGCGCCGGCGTCGTCGCCGGCGATCGGCAGCGCGCTGCGGTCGGCGGCCCCCGCCGGGCGGGCCAGGGCGCGCAGGTGCGCGAAGTAGATGTTGTTGAAGGCCTTGACCACGCGGGACTCCGGCAGGTGCGCCTGGAGCAGCTCACTGGTGGTCGTCGACTCGTCGTCCAGCTCCGGGAAGTGCCCGTCCCGCTCCGGGTAGTAGTTGTTGGTGTCGATGACCGTCTTGCCGGCCAGCGGCGCGGCGGGCACCTCGCGGTAGGCCCGCAGCGGAATGGTGACCACGACCAGGGCCCCCGCCGCGGCGGCCTCGGCCGGTGTGGCCGCCTGGGCCCGCGGGCCCAGCTCCGCCACCAGGTCCTTCAGCGTCTCCGGTCCGCGCGAGTTGCTGAGCACCACGTCGTGACCGGCGGCCACCGCCAGCCGGGCCACGGTGCCACCGATGTTGCCGCTGCCGATCAGTCCCACAGTTGTCATGTCCGTTGCCAACTCCGGTGTGGACGTCGGCATTCCCCACCACCGTGCTTGGTTATCCGGCCGGCGGCGCGCACGGATCGCCCCGTGGAGGAATCCTTCATCATCGATCGCATCACTGGCAATGGTTTGTATCGCTAAGTATCTATCTGCACCTGCCGCGCAATCGGTGATCTTCCGACCCGCACCGATCAATTGATATCTATCTCACACCACCACTTCCCACCCCCAGGAGTGCGACGTGCGGAGATCCCGTTTCGTGACCCTCGCCCTGAGCCTCG
>NZ_JAEVHN010000833.1:0-2383 GCF_016803375.1 Micromonospora sp. 4G55 | reverse complement strand
AAGTTCATTAAGATCTTAAATCAGGAACTTCAACCATGGCTTTATTAGGCTCTATGGTGCAGAAAGGATAGTTTGCGCTTTGGGCATTTTGTGCTTTAGTTAAAGCATTAAAAAGTCGTTGATTTGCCAACATTTGGAAGTCCTACTATACCTACACTTAAACTCATTTAGCTTTCCTTAAAATTTGAATTAAATAATTAACGCACATTCTAACTCCAGCTCCACCTGCGCCAAAACTAGAATATCCCCAAGATTTTTCTGTATAAGCAGGTCCTGCTATGTCAAGATGTAGCCATTTGTCTTTATATTCTTTACGAATAAATTTATCTAAAAATAATCCTGCGGTAATTGCACCTCCGTAGCGACTAGAGGCAGTGTTGCTAACATCGGCAATATTTGATTTTATAAGTTCTCTTAAGTGAGGGTTGAAGTGTAAGATTGTAGTATATTCTCCACTTTTTTTAGAGCTTAGATAAAAATCATTTTGCAATTCTTCATTATTTCCCATAATAGCACTTGTAAATTCTCCAAGTCCTATAACACAAGCTCCAGTAAGAGTTGCCATATCGATAAGTAAATCAGGTTTTAAATCCTGTGCAAAAGAAAGGCAATCAGCTAAAACTAAGCGTCCTTCTGCATCTGTATTTCTTACTTCTATGCTTATACCTTCGCGACTGATTAAAATATCATCGGGTTTGTAAGCATTGCCACCTATCATATTTTCAGTTGCACCTAAAATACAATGCACTTCTAAATCTAAAGCAAGTTCGGCTACGGCTTTTATGATTCCCATTGCTGCTGCTGCACCGCTTTTATCAGCTTTCATTGTAAGCATAAAATCAGCTGGTTTTAAGCTTAATCCACCGCTATCGTAAGTTAAGCCTTTTCCAACAAATACAACACATTTTTTTGCATTTTTGGCTTTATAGCTTAGATGAATGAGGCGTGGTGGGTGTACCGAGGCGCGATTTACTGCTAAAAAGGCATTCATTTTTTCTTTAGCTAAAAATTTTTCATCATAAATTTTACAAGTGATGTTTTTATTTTCTTTAGCTAAATTTTGTGCATCTTCTGCCATTTTTAAAGGGGTGTAAATTTCAGGAATTTCATTGACTATATTTTTGGTAAAATTTGTAGCATTGGCTAAAATTTCTCCACGCTCTAAACCTATCTTAGCTTCATCTTTATTAAATTTCTTACCATTTAATTCTTCGTTTGAAATAATAAATTTTTCTAAAGTACTTGTTTTTTTTCTCGCTTTTATATTTGTCAAATTTATAAGCTCCAAAAAGTACGCCTTCAACTAAAGATGCAAAACTTCTAACTACACAATCTCCTATTATGCTAGGAAGTTTTACGCTTTTAATATTAAGTTTCTCAAGAGTTTTTATATGCTGTGCAAAGTACTTAATCTTATATCCTCATAAGCAAGACTTTTAAGCTCTAAATAAAGCTTTTTATTGTTTAAGTCCAATAAAACACCTTCGCCTTTGTAATTATTAAGTTTAAAAAAATCTTTTTCTTTGTTGAAATTTTTTAAATTTTTATCCTGTATAAAAACAAGTTCAAAGTCTGCTTTTATAGCATCTAGTTTTTTATCGTTTAATTCAAATTTCATGATTTTTTCCTTTTATCTTTAAGTATAGCTTTTTCCATTTGTTTAAAACCAAATTAATAAAAGGGATAAAAAAGCTATAATAATAATGGCTGCATAATACCAATGTTCTTCAGCCCAAGTCACCATCTTCCAAATTTGTTCTCCAAAATACCAAGCTAAAAGTATAGTGATTGATGCCCAAACCCAAGCACTAAAAAGATTGATAATAGCAAATTTTTTTGCACTATAACGCGTGATTCCTATACTCATAGGTATAATGGTTCTAAAGCCATACATATAGCGTTGTATAAAAATAATAGGCCAACCAAAACGTTGTAAAAGTAGGTGTGCTACTGCAAATTTACGCCTTTGAGTTTTTAATTTTTTTTGTATGTAGCATTTATTATATCTTCCTATATAGAAGTAAATTTGATCGCCTACAAAACCGCCAAGACCTGCTATAAATATAACAAAGCCTAAATTTACATGTCCTTGATAGGGCAAAAATACCAGCTAAAATTAAAGCTAACTCTCCTTCGTAAAATACCACCATAAAAAAATAATAATATAAGCTAGATCTTTGCTGATTGGTAAAGTAAATTTTTTAAAAATTCTTCCATTTGTACCTTTCTATAGTTTTAAATTTCTAAAACACTATAAACTGAAGTAAGTTTTTCAAGTTTTACTTTGCTCCATTTTAAATCTTTAAGATTCATTAAAAAACAAGCTTCAACACATTTTGCTCCAGCTTTTTGAATGAGTTCATATGAAGCTATAGCTGTTCCG
>NZ_JAEVHN010000832.1:0-2386 GCF_016803375.1 Micromonospora sp. 4G55 | reverse complement strand
CCGCCGCCCCGGCCTGGCCGTGCTCACCGCCGGCCCCGGCGTCACCAACGGCGTCTCCGGGCTGACCAGCGCGTTCTTCAACGCCTCGCCGGTGCTGGTGCTGGGCGGCGGGCGCCGCAGTWKCCGSYGRGGRACTCCTTGGTCTCGGCGAAGGGCCCCTCGGTGACCACGGGTGCGCCGCCCGCGCCGGCCCGGACGATGCGGGCCTGCTGCGGCCCGCCCAGCCCCTCGGCCTGGACCCGCTCGCCGGCAGCGGAAAGCTTCTCGTTCACCTCGTGCATGAACGCGATGTGCGCGGCGATCTCGTCCGGCGTCCAGGTGTCGATCGGGGGGAAGTCGGTCCCGGCGGCGCTGAACTGCATCAGCAGCATGTACTTCACGGCTGGCTCCTCACGTCCGAGCACCGATTCTCGGTGCTTGCACCCGTAGGTAGAAGCCGCCGCCCCGGTTCTCGACATCCGTCGGCAAGAAAACTTCGAACTTTCTCAGCCGACCGCGGTGACCTCCAGCAGCAGCGCCTGTTCCGGGTGCAGCGCCGGCAGTTGCACCCCGACTGTGCCCAGCACCGCCCCGCTCAGGGTGACCCCCTTCGGCAGCCAGCCCGGCTCGGTCAGCTGCAGCACCGCCGGCTCCGGCAGGCCCGCCGGCGGGCGTACCGCGTAGCGACGGGTCGGGTCGAGGCCGGGCAGGCGTACCGCTCCGGGCACCTGTGCGGCGGAGGTGGTCAGCCGGGACACCGCGTACACCGCCTGGGAGCCGTCGTGGGCGATGACGCCGTGGGCCTGCACGGCCGGGTCCGGGTGGTCGACCCGGACCACCCGGCCGGAGTGCAGCAGCGGGCGGAGCCGCTTGTGCAGCGCGACCCAGGCGGCCAGCTCGGCGCGCTGCGCGGCGTCGATGGACCCGATGTCCCACTCGATGCCGTGGTGGCCGAAGAGCGCGGTGACGGCCCGGAAGCCCAGGTCGTGCACCCGGTGGGTGGTGTGCGAGCGCTCCGGCCCGATGTGGGTGCCGACCAGCTCGGGCGGGAGCAGCAGCCCGGTCCAGCGTTGGATGGCGAGCCGTTCCAGGGCGTCGTTGCAGTCGCTGGCCCAGACCCGGTCGGTGCGGCGCAGGATCTCCAGGTCGACCCGCGCCCCGCCGGAGGAGCAGCTCTCGATCTCCACGCCGGGATGCCGGCGGCGCAGCTCGTCGAGCAGCCGGTAGACCGCCACGGTCTGCGCGTGCACCCCCGGCCGGCCGCGGTGTCCGGCCTCGGTGAGGTCGCGGTTGTGGTCCCACTTCAGGTACGCGATCCCCGGGTGCTCGGTGAGCAGCGCGTCGAGCCGGCCGAGCAGGTGCGCGTACGCCCCCGGGTGGGCCAGGTCGAGCACCTGCTGGTGGCGCCATTCGGGGGGCAGCCGGCCCGGTGTGGCGAGCACCCAGTCCGGGTGGGCGCGGAACAGGTCGGAGTCGGGATTGACCATCTCCGGCTCGACCCAGAGCCCGAACTGCATCCCGTGCCCGCGCACGTGGTCGATCAGCGGTTGCAGCCCGTCCGGCCAGACCCCGTCGTCGACGTACCAGTCGCCCAGGCCGGCCCGGTCGTGCCGGCGGCCCCGGAACCAGCCGTCGTCGAGCACGAACCGCTCCACGCCCACCTCGGCGGCCCGGTCGGCCAGCGCGCTGAGCCGGGCCAGGTCGTGGTCGAAGTAGACGGCCTCCCAGACGTTCAGGGTGACCGGTCGGGGCGTGCCCGGGTGCTCGGGCCGGGCCCGCAGGTGGCGGTGCAGCACGTCGCTGAGCCCGTCCAGGCCGGCGGCGGAATGCACCGCGTACAGCAGGGGAGTGGGGTATTCCTCGCCGGGGGTGAGCACGATCTCGCCGGGGGCGAGGAGTTCCCCACCGCCCAGGGTGGACTCGCCGGTGGGCCGGCGTTCGGCGACGGTGACGTGGTCGCCGCTCCAGGCCGTGTGCACCGCCCACACCTCGCCGTGGCCGAAGCCGAAGCCGGGCGTGCCGGCCACCAGCAGCAGCGTGGCGTCATGCCCGGTCCGCCCGTGCCGGCCCTCCCGCACCCAGGCGCCCATCGGCCACGGGTGCCGCTGCGGCGCGCGTTCCCGGCACCAGCGTCCGGTGAGGTCGAGCAGTTCGGTGGCGACCGCCGGCACCGGCAGCACCGGGGTCAGCTCCCGCAGCTCGTAGGGGGCGTCGCCGTCGTTGCGCAGCCGGTGCCGCAGCGTCAGCAGGCCGGTCGGGTCGAGGGTGAGCTCGACGGTGAGGGAGAGGGCCGCCGCCGGGTCCGACGCCCGCACGGTCACCCGGGCCGCGCCGGGCCCGTCCCGGTCGTCGTCGGTTTCGGATACGCGCACCGGGTCATTGCCGAGGGCCACGCGGCCCGGTTCCG
>NZ_JAEVHN010000831.1:0-2398 GCF_016803375.1 Micromonospora sp. 4G55 | reverse complement strand
CCGTTGCCGTCCGGGTCGTGCAGCACCGCGTACCGCTGGCCCCAGAAGGCGTCCCAGGGCGGCAGCTCGCCGTGGAAGCCGGCGCCGGTCAGCTCCGCCCAGTAGCGGTCCACCTCGGCCGGGTCGGCGCAGCGGAAGGCGAGGCTGACCCGGGGGCTGCCGGCCGGCGGCGTCCACCCCGGGTGGAAGGTGCGGACCATCGTCACCGCGTCCCAGGCCAGCCGCAGGCCCCCGGGGAGGGTGACCTCCACGTGGTCCTCCGCGTCGGCCTCGGGTGGGATGGCCAGTCCCAGCCGCCGGTAGAAGTCGAGACTGCGGGCCATGTCGGCGACCACCACGCCGACCACATCCAGGTGAAGTGCCATGGGCGACACGCTAGGCCCACAGCGGGGTCGAGGTCTTGAACGGAACGGACGGGTCGCAGTGGTCGGTGTGGGCCGCACGACGGCCGTTGGCGGCGTACCGTGACGAAGGAACAAGTCCGGCCTTATGGGTGGAAAAGCCGCATCTCGGCGTGCCCGCAGCGCCGGCCCACACGAGGGCGAGGGAAGGGAGCGGTCGGTGATTCACCTGGCCTACCTGGACGCGGGGTCCGGCAGCCTGATCGTGCAGGCGGTGGTCGGCGGGGTCGCGGGGGCGGCCGTCGCCGCCAAGCTCTACTGGCGCCGGCTGGTCGACCGGTTCCGCCGGCAGCCCACCGACCGCGGCTGAGCAGGGTCCACCCCCGATGGCGGTCCCCGACACCGGGATCCGGGTCGAGCCCGGCTCCTTCCGCCGACCCGGCCAACCGGGTCTTCCACGCCGGCGACGAGGTGCTGCGCGGGCTCGGCCCCGACGGCGCCCGCGACTGGCGGGCGCTCTCCGGCAGCGCCTTCTTCGCCGAACTGCTCGCCGAGGGCAAGATCTGCGGCACCGAACCGGTCGACGCGACCCGGTTGCCGGGCTGGACGGCGGTGCTGCGGCACGAGCGGATCCCGTTCGTCTCCCACCCGTACGAGTGGTCGTTCGCGATGCTGCGCGACGCGGCGCTGCTGCACCTGGAGATCCTGCGCCGGGCGCTGTCCGCCGGCTTCACCACCAAGGACGGGTCGGCCTACAACCTGCAGTGGCGCGGGGCCAGCCCGGTCTTCATCGACGTGGGCTCCTTCGCGCCGCTCGCCGAGGGCGAACCGTGGGCCGGCTACCGGCAGTTCTGCCAGACCCTGCTCTATCCGCTGCTGCTCCAGGCCCACCTCGGCCTGGACTTCCAGCCCTGGTTGCGGGCCCGGGTCGACGGCATCGAGCCGGACCAGATGCGCCGGCTGTTCCGGGGCGCCCGCCGGCTGCTGCCCGGCGTGCCGACCCACGTGCACCTGCACGGCGCCATGCAGGGCCGCAACGCCCGCGCCAGCACCACCGACGTCCGGGCACAGCTGAAGGCCGCCGGCTACTCCCGCGACCTGGCCCTGGCCACCGTACGCCGCATCGACCGGCTGATCCGCCGCCTGGACCGGCGCGACGAGGGCAGCCACTGGGTCGACTACCAGCGCACCTGTGGCTACACCGTGCGGGACCGCGAGGAGAAGGAGCACTTCGTCGAGGCGGCGGTGGCCGCCGCCCCGCCCGGGCTGGTGCTCGACCTCGGCGCCAACGACGGCCGGTACGCCCGGATCGCCGCCCGGCACGGCGCCCAGGTGGTCGCCGTCGAGCAGGACCCGGCCGTGGCGGACTCCCTCTACCGGGCCCTGCGCGCCGAGGGCGAACACCGGATCCTGCCGCTCGTGATGGACCTGGCCGACCCCTCGCCCGGGGGCGGCTGGCGGGGCGTGGAGCGGGCCGCCTTCGGCGACCGGGCCCGGGCCGACGTGGTGCTCGCCCTGGCCGTCGCGCACCACCTGGCGATCGGCCGCAACGTGCCGCTGCCCGAGGTGCTCGACCAGCTCGTCGCGTACGCCCGGCCCGGCGGCCGGCTGGTAATCGAGTTCGTCCACCCCGAGGACCCGATGGCCCGCCGGCTGCTGGCCAACAAGCCGGACGGGCTCTTCCCCGACTACCGGCGGGACGAGTTCGAGCGGCTGCTGGCGGCACGCTGTCGGGTCGAGCGGCAGCGGGAACTGCCCTGCGGCACCCGCACGCTCTACCAGGCGGTGGTGGGTGGCTGACCCGGTCCTCGCGCCGCCGGCCGACCGGCGTGACCCCGGTCCGCCACCCGCGGCCACCCCGGCCACCGTTGGCCGTGGCGTGCCGAGCGGGGTCGGCTGCTGGAGGTGGCGGCCCTGCTCGGGCTCGTGGTCACCCAGCCCCTGCTCGACGTGCTCGGACGCAGCCCCGACTTCTTCCTGTTCCACCGCGCCACGCCGCGCGACGTGCTGCTGCTGGTGGCGCTGATCGCGGTGCTGCCCACGCTCGCCGTCGCCCT
>NZ_JAEVHN010000830.1:0-2400 GCF_016803375.1 Micromonospora sp. 4G55 | reverse complement strand
ATCAGCTTGCCCTTGCCGGGCTTGTCGGCCTGCACCAGCAGCCACCGCCTTGGCGTCCACCGCCGGGGCGGCGTGAGCCTCGGTGACCGGGCCGGCGAAGACGCCACCGGCGAAGGCCAGACCAGCAATACCCAGAACACTCTTACGCAGAATGGTCGTGTTCATCAGAGTGGCTCCATTCGGGGGTTGGCGCCCAGGCTCGATGGGGGTCGAGCGGGCGCAAGCACCACGACGGCGCTCAAAAGATCAGGGGAAAGTCTTCACCCGGCAGGCTTCGCGAGCGGGGGGCTCGCGGCGCCGGGTCCATGTGTAACGACCGGCGGCCCACCATCATTCCGGGGGCCCGCATCCCGGGCGACCCATGTGATCGGGCCAGGCCAGCGGGGTGCTGCTGCGATCGTCCAGGTGATGTAACGACCCGGGGCCCGTCATCGTTCCGGGCCAGGCACCCCGGGCGACCCAAGCGTTCGGGCCAGGCCAGCGGGGTGCTGCTGCGATCGTCCAGGTGGTGTAACGACACCGGCCCGGCCACCATTCCACCGCCAGGGTGGCCCCAGTCACCGGACGCCCCGCCACTCGTCGGCGCAGAACAGGACATCAGACGGCACCCAGGCGGCCCCGGAATCGGACAGTCGGTGCATGAGCACCTGGCCGGCCAGCCAGTTCGCGCCGCCTCACTGAATCGGACAATCCGCGCAACAGGCCCTCTGGGGTGTTGCCGGCCGCCTGTCGCCCCTCCCGGCCTTCGCCGGGCTCCGCAATGAGGGCCGCTGTCGTCGGCTGCGCGGTTTGCGGCGTGTCGCGGTGACGGGGACGCGGGGACACCGCGACACGCCGCAAACCGCGCGTCACCCCACGGGCCGACCTGGGACGGACCTTGGGGACAGCAGGCAGGACAACCGGGGTCAGGTGTCGTGGCGCCAGGAGGAGGCGCGGTAGACGGTGCCCCGGTGGACCGCTCACCTCGCCGACCTGCACCGGCGCGGCCGGCGGCGCCGGGTCGAACGGGTCCGGGGACGACACGGCGGAGGCGCGGGCCTGGCGGGCGCGGCGTACGCGGGTGACGACGAACCAGGCCGCGGCGGCCACGCAGGCGGCGATGACCAGCTTCTGGAACGAACCGACGTACGACTCGACCACGTGCCAGTTCTCGCCCAGCAGGTAGCCGGCCATCACGAAGGTGGTGTTCCAGATCAGACTGCCCAGCGTCGTGTACAGCAGGAAGGTGCGGACCGGCATCCGTTCCACGCCGGCCGGCACGGAGATGAGGCTGCGGAAGATGGGGATCATCCGCCCGAAGAACACCGCCTTGACGCCGTGCTTGAGGAACCACGCCTCGGTCCGGTCGACGTCGCTCAGCTTGACCAGCGGCAGCCGGGCCGCGATGGCGCGCATCCGGTCGCGGCCCAGGGCGGCGCCGATCAGGTACAGCACCCACGCGCCGACCACCGAGCCGAGCGTGGTCCACAGGATCGCCCCGACGAGGCTCATCTTCCCCTGCGCGGCGGCGAAGCCGGCCAGCGGAAGGATGACCTCGCTCGGGATCGGCGGGAAGAGGTTCTCCAGCGCCACGGCCAGCCCGGCGCCCGGGCCGCCGAGCCGCTCCACCAGTCCGGTGACGTAGCCGACCGGACCTTCCGCGGACGGTTCGGAGGTGGACACGACCGCGCGGGGGTGGAGCGCCAGGGAGCCAGAGATCATGGACCAAAGTTACGAGCCGGCGCGCGCATCGACCACGTCCGGTGCCCGCGCCGAGCCGATCCAGCAAGGGAGCCCACCCGTGCGTACGCCGCTCACCCTCGCGGTGGCCCAGCCCCACTGCGTCCCGTACGACGTCGCCGCCAACGTGGCGGCGCACGCCGCGCTGGTCCGCGCCGCCGACGCCCGCGTGGTGCTCTTCCCCGAGCTCTCCCTGACCGGGTACGAGTTGGACGCTCCCCCGCTCGACCCGGCCGACTCCCGGCTGGCGCCGCTGGTCGCGGCGTGCCGGGCGACGGGCGCGCTGGCGTTGGTCGGGGCACCGGTCGCCGACGACGCCGGTGCGGCGTACATCGGTGTGCTGGCCGTGGACGGGGGCGGCGCGCGGGTGGCGTACCGGAAGATGTTCCTGGGTGGAGCGGAGGCCGCGCGGTTCGTCGCGGGCCGGGAGCCGGCGGTGGTCGAGGTGGACGGCTGGCGGCTGGGCCTGGCCGTCTGCAAGGACACCGGGGTGGTGGAGCACGCGGCGCGGACCGTGGCGCTCGGTGTCGACGCGTACCTGTCCGGGGTGCTGGAGGCGCCTGCGGACGCGGCGGTGCCGGACATCCGGGCCCGGCGGGTCGCCGCCGAGCACGGCGTGTGGGTGGCCACCGCCAGCTTCGCCGGGCCGTCCGGCAGCCACTACCCGCGCACGGCCGGCGG
>NZ_JAEVHN010000829.1:0-2404 GCF_016803375.1 Micromonospora sp. 4G55 | reverse complement strand
GCCGGGTCGCCGGCGTGCCGGTGGTGAGGGTGAAGCGCACCTCCCCCTTCACCGGATGGCCGTCACTGGACGAGAGCTGGTAGCCGACGATGTAGAGGCCGGCCTTCCCGGGCGTGAACGGCACGGCGACCCGGCTGCCGGCGAAGCGCGGCGCGGCGCCGGCGGCCGGCACGTTGTCCGGCCCGACCACTGTGATCTTCGTCGTAGCCGGGTCGATCCTGGACAGGAAACGCAGCTCGATCCGGGCGGGCGCCGCGGCGACCCGTGCGCCGTCGGCCGGGTCGCTGCCGGTCAACGAGTTGTGCGCGGCCGCCGGCGTCGCCGGCAGCAGCAACGACACACCGAGCGCCACGCCCATAACCGCTAGCGAGGTACGCGCCGTACGTGCGACCCTGCCCCCCATGAACCCCTCCACAAAGGTACGATCCGCCCGCTGATCAACGGCTGACCATTAGTCGGGCCCGGATCGCAGATAGTTCCAGATAATGGTCCAGCAGCTGCAACCTAGCGCCGTTCTGCGGAGTCTTTGAGATGGGGAATCCCCGGCCTGCGGGCACGGTCACCGCCATCGACGACCAACGCGTGACCCTGCAGCACAGCCATCCATCGAACGGGGCGAGGAGGCGGCTATGGTCGGAAGGGTGACGCGGCTGCTCGGCGTGGTGGTCGCGATGGCGGCAGCCGTGGTGCTCAGCGCCGGAATGGCCGCGCCCGCGCAGGCCACCGGCCCGCACCGGGCCGCCCCCGAAGCCGCCCCCCCGCCGGGGTGGACATCACCGGCGACGGGCTGACCGAACCGCTGCGGCTGCGCGCCGACAGCCAGCCCGCCCACGTGCTCGCGGTGATCGACCAGGTCAACTGGTTCGGCCGCAGCGGCGCCGCCGCCGGTCCCAAGCGCGCCGACCTCGGTCCGAAGTACACGATCGTGGTGCTCGCCGGGGACGTGCCGAAGCAGACCTTCGACCTCTACCCGCTGGCCAAGGGCGGGCCCCGGGCCTACCGGCCGGCCAAGCAGCCGGACTCCCGCAAGACCAGCGCCGGCTGGTTCCTCGGCCGGCTCAACATGTCGGAGACGCTGCGTACCGCCGGGGTGCCGCTGGAGCGGCAGTTCGACACGGTCAGCGGCGGCGTCGGCGGCGGCGAGCGGGTCATCCCGGAGGACGCCCTCGACCCGGGCCGGGACATCGACGCCGCGATCAGCGAGTTGCAGCGCCTGCTGCTGCTCAACGCCGGGGTGATGCTGGTGATCACCTCCGGGCTGGCCGGGATCGCGCTGCTGGTCCGCCGCCGGACCGCTGAGCCGCCCACCCGGGCGGCTCAGGCCGCCAGCAGGCTCAGACCTCCAGCACCACCTTGCCGCGGACGTGCCCCGCCGCCACCAGGCGCTGCGCGTCCGCGGCCTGCGCCAGGGGGAACGTCCGTTCGACGTGCACGGTCAGCCGGCCGGCGTCGACCAGCCCGGCCAGCACGGTGAGGTCCTGGGTGGACGGTTTGACGAAGACGTAGCTGCCACCGAGCCGGGTCACGTGCTCCGGGTCGGCGGTGGAGACCAGCCGGGCCGGGCGGGCGAGCAGCTCGGCGGAGACGTCCAGCGCCTCCCCGCCGAACAGGTCCAGCGCCACGTCGATCCCGTCGGGCGCGACCGCGCAGAGCCGGTCGGCCAGGCCGTCGCCGTAGCTGACCGGCTCGGCGCCGAGCGCGCGGACGAAGTCGTGGTTGGCCTCGCTCGCCGTGCCGATCACCCGGTCGGCGCCGAGCGCCCGGGCCACCTGCACCGCCAGGTGACCGACCCCGCCCGAGGCGCCGTGCACCAGCACGGTGTCCCCCGCGCCGGTGCGCGCCGCCTGCAACGCCTGGTACGCGGTGAGCCCGGCCAGCGGCAGGCCGGCGGCCTCCGCCCAGGATGCCTGCGACGGCTTGTCGGCCAGGCAACGCTCGGGGGCCGGGACGAGTTCGGCGTACGTGCCGTACTGGAGGTCGTCGCGGCGGACGTACCCGATCACCTCGTCGCCGACCGCGAACCCGGCCACCGCCGGCCCCACCGCGACCACCTCGCCGGCGGCGTCCCAGCCGGGCACCAGCGGGAAGTGACCGGGGATCGCGGCGGCCAGGTGGCCCTCGCGGACCTTCCAGTCGACCGGGTTCACGCCCGCCGCGCGCACCCGCACCAGCACCGTGTCGGGGCCCACCGGCGGGTCCGGCAGATCCCGGAGGGCGAGTTGGTCGGCCGGGCCGTACGCGTCGATCGCGATCGCCTTCACCCTGCCCACGCTAGCGGCCGGACGGGGGTCAGGTGGTCAGCACCAGCGGTGCGGGGGCCGCTCCCGGCGGTCGGGGCGGCGGCTGGGGCGGACCGGGCCGTGCCGGTGCGCGCCGGCCCAGCCGGCCAGGTCGCTGCGGCAGG
>NZ_JAEVHN010000828.1:0-2406 GCF_016803375.1 Micromonospora sp. 4G55 | reverse complement strand
CGCAGCGCGCCGGGGCGGAAACGGCGGCGACGCGTACCCCGGAGCGGGCGTGACCACCGACGCGCCGGCCGCCCCAGCGCGCTGGCGGGCGGCCCGGGCCGGAGTCCTGCTCGCGGTCTTCGTCTGCGCGGCCTGCGGCCTGGTGTACGAGCTGGCCCTGGTCGCGCTCGGCAGCTACCTGATCGGCGACGCGGTCGGGCAGGCCTCGATCGTGCTCGGCGTGATGGTCTTCGCGATGGGCGTCGGCGCGCTCGCCGCGAAGCCGTTGCAGTCCCGGGCCGCCGCCGCGTTCGCCATGGTCGAGCTGACCCTGGCGCTGCTCGGCGGGCTCTCCGTGCTCGGCCTCTACGCCGCCTTCGCCTGGCTGGACCTCTACGGCCCGGCGCTGGTCGGCACCGCGTTCGTGCTCGGCCTGCTGATCGGCGCGGAGATCCCGCTGCTGATGGTCATGCTGCAACGCATCCGCGAACAGTCCGCCGGCAGCGCCGTGGCCGACCTGTTCGCGGCCGACTACGTCGGGGCGCTGCTCGGCGGGCTGGCCTTCCCGTTCCTGCTGATGCCGGTCTTCGGCCAGCTCAAGGGAGCGCTGGTGGTCGGCGCGGTGAACGCGGTGGCCGGCCTCGCGCTGGTCTGCACGGTGTTCCGGGCGGAGCTGAGCCGCCGGGCGCGGATCGCGCTCGCCGCCGGCTCCGTCGTGGTCGCCCTCGGCCTCTCCTACGCCTGGATCACCGCCGCCGACTTCGAGCTGACCGCCCGCCAGCAGCTCTACCGGGATCCGGTGGTGCACGCCGAGCGCAGCCGCTACCAGGAGATCGTGCTCACCCGGTCGGTGCGGGAGGTCGGGCACGCCGACACCGACCTGCGCCTCTACCTCAACGGCGACCTCCAGTTCAGTTCGGTCGACGAGTACCGCTACCACGAGGCACTGGTGCATCCCGCCATGCGCGGACCACGCGGCGAGGTGCTGGTGCTCGGGGCCGGCGACGGGCTCGCCGTCCGGGAGATCCTGCGGTACCCGGACGTCCGCCGGGTGACCGTGGTCGACCTGGACCCGGCGGTGGTGGCGTTGGCCCGCGCCGAGCCGCAGCTGCGTCGGCTCAACGGGGACGCGTTCGCTGACCCCCGGGTCCGGGTGGTCAACACCGACGCGTTCGGCTGGCTGCGTACCGCCACGGAACGGTTCGACGTGGTGGTGGCCGATCTGCGACCCGGACGAGACCGCCACCGCGAAGCTCTACACCGTCGAGTTCTACGCGCTGATTCGGTCGGCGCTCGCCGAGGGCGGCCGGCTGGTGGTGCAGTCCGGGTCGCCGTACTTCGCGCCCCGGTCGTACTGGTCGATCGAGGCGTCGGTACGCGAGGCCGGCTTCGCCACCGTGCCGTACCACGTGGACGTGCCCTCCTTCGGCGACTGGGGTTTCCTGCTCGCCACCGCCGGGGTGACCCCGCCCGCGCTGGAGCTGCCGGCGGACGTGCCGCCGCTGCGTTTTCTCGACCCGTCGGTGCTGCGGGCAGCGGCCGCGTTCCCCGCCGACCGGGTCCGCCTCGACGTCCCCGCGTCCACGTTGCTCCAGCCCAGGGTGCTGGAGTACGCCCGCACGGAGTGGCGCGGCTACTGACCCCGTCGCCGGCCGCCGGCTATGTGGTGCGCGCGCGGCCGGGCCGGAGTGGATACGGTGTGGGCGCGATCTAGGGGAAGGAGAATCGTGGTCGATTCCCAGCACACACCGGCCCGCGTCCGGCCGGCCGTGGTGACGATTTCCAGCTATCTGCTGATTCTGTTCGCGCTCATCCAGGTGATCAACCTGATCATCGCGATCACCACCATCGGCACCATCCGCGAGGTGATGGACGAGGCATACCGCGGCACCTCCGCCAACGGGGTGCAGGGGGTGGGGGACTTCGCGATCGCGTTCAGCGTGGGCGGCGCCATCGTGGGGTTGCTGCTGGCCATCGTGCTCGCCGTGCTCGGCCTGTTCAACAACCGGGGCGTGAACGGCACCCGGATCACCACCTGGGTGCTCGGCGGCCTGATGTTCTGCTGCTGCGGCCTCGGCACGGCCAGCAACGCCGCCGGCGGCCTCACCGCCGGCAGCGGCGCGCCGAGCAACGGTGACGCCCCGAGTGCCGAGGAGGTGCAGCGCCGGCTGCAGGAGGCCCTGCCGTCCTGGTACGGCCCGGTCACCACGCTGCTCGCGGTGATCGCCCTGCTCGCCCTGCTGACCGCGCTGATCCTGCTCGCGCTCCCCAAGGCCAACGAGTTCTTCCGCAAGCCGCAGCAGGTCTGGGAGCCGCCGGTCCCCCGGCGCCACCTACCCCCGGCCAGCCGAGCTACCCGGCGACCCCCGGCTACCCGGCCACCCCGGGCTACCCGCAGGCGGGCTATCCGCCCGCGCAGCCGGGCCA
>NZ_JAEVHN010000827.1:0-2409 GCF_016803375.1 Micromonospora sp. 4G55 | reverse complement strand
CCCTAATTTTGGCGATACTTGAACTTGTTTTTAATTTTACTTTTAATTTTACTATATTTTCCATAATATCTCTAGTTTTTTTTACAAAATTTTCACACAAATCGTCTTTTACTTCAAAAATTAATTCATCATGAATTTGTAAAATAAGCTTTTTATCTTCATTTAATTCTTTATTGATTTCTAGCATTGCAAGCTTGATTACATCTGCTGCTGAGCCTTGCAAGATTGAATTAATGCTTTCTCTTTCATACATGGCAATTTGCATAGGTTTTGCGTTTTCAAAATCAAAATAACGCTTGCGACCGCTTAAAGTAACAATAAAACCATTTTGTTTAGCTTCGTTTTTAACTTTTTCAAAATATTTCTTAATGCTAGTAAAATTTTCAAAATATTTTTCTATGTAAGATTTGGCTAAATTAGCTTCTATTTTTAAATTTTGACTTAAGGTTTTATAACCCATACCATAAATAAGTCCAAAATTTATACTTTTTGCAACACTTCTGGTTTCATAATTGCTTTCACCAAAAATCATTATTGCTGTTCTTGCGTGTATATCTTCATCATTGGCAAAAGCATTTAAAAGTTTTTCATCTTTCGCTAAAATGTGCAAGTATTCTAAGTTCGATTTGAGAATAATCAAGAGAGATAAAACTAAATCCATCTTTAGCTACAAAGCAAGATTTATAATCTTTTGCATATTGTCCGTGTGCAGGGATGTTTTGCAAATTTGGATCCTTAGATGAAAGACGTCCTGTAGCGGTTCCAGTTTGTAAAAAACTTGAATAAATGCGTGAATTTTTATCTTTTAACGCTAGTTTTAACAAAGGTTCGCAATAAGTGGAATAAAGTTTGGCAAGTTCTCTATAATCTAAAATTTTAGCAATTACAGGATGTTTATCTAAAAGTATATTTAAAACTTTTTCATCGGTAGAATTATCCTTGTTTTCCTTTTTTTCCGCTTGGGAGTTTTGAGTTTTTCAAAAAGTATATTCACCCATTTGTTTAGGTGAATTTAGATTAAATCTATCCTCGCAAAGAGTATAAATTTCTTCACTTAAATTTTTGATTTCATTTTCAAATTTTTTCATAAGGATTTCAAGTGCATTTGTATCAAGCTTTATGCCATTTTCTTCCATCATCATAATGATTTTAATGAAATCAAATTCGCAGTTTTTAGCAAGTTCTAATAAAGGAGTTTCAAGATTTTTTAAAAAATAAAGATAAAATCTTAAAGTGATATAAGCATCTTCTGCAGCGTATTTACAAGCTTTTTCAAGTTCTACACTTGCAAAATTTTCTCCTTTTTTAACAAGGCTTTCAAAATGCAAGGTTTCGTAATTAAAAAGTCTTAAGGCTAAATCATCCATATTTACTCTTAAAGAAGGATTTTTAAGCCATGCCAAAATCATTGTATCTGCGTATTTTTGAGGTAAATTTAAGTCAAAATTGTTTTGAATGATTTTAAAATCATATTTGAGATTGTGCCCTATAACAAAATGATTAAAGATTGACTTCTATAGCTTTTTTGGCACTTTGCAATGAGTATTTGCTCATCCTACTCCAAGATAATTATGAGTTAAAGGCACGTAAAAGGCTTCATTTTCATTCATGCAAAAACTAAAACCAACAATTTTTGCTTCTTTAGTATCAAGTCCTGTGGTTTCGGTATCAAAAGCAATAATACTTTCTTTATCAAGGGTATTTAAAATTTCAAAAAGTTTGTTTTCATCTTGTACTAAAGTGGCTTTAAAACCTAAATTTTTATCTTTATTATCAGGATTTTGACGCAGTTTTTTAAGCAAAGTATTAAGTTCGTAATGTTCTAAAATTTCAAGTATTTTTAAAAGAGGTTCTTCATCAGGATAAGTGGCTTTTTCTATGAGATTTTGTACTTCTAAATTGTCATACAAAGAAGCTAATTTTTTGCTTAAAAATGCATTTTCCTTACCCTCTAAAAGCAAGTTACGACTTCTTTCGTTACGTACTAGGGTTAAATTTTCATAAATTCCCTCTATGCTACCAAACTCATCAAGCAAGGTTTTAGCTCCTTTTGCACCTATACCTTTAACGCCTGGAATATTATCAGAACTATCCCCACAAAGAGCTAAAAAATCTCTGATTTGATTAGGTTTTACTCCGTATTTTTCTAAACACGCTGCTTCATCATAGTCGTTTTTAGAAATAGGACTGTAAATGCTTGTTTTACCATCTTTTATGAGTTGATAAAGATCTTTATCTTGAGTGATAATACGTACAAAAATATCTCTATTTTCACAAGTTTTTACAAAAGAAGCAATGATATCATCAGCTTCATAACCTTCTTGAGAAACGCTTATGAAACCCATTTTTTCTATCATCTTTATGCAAATTGGAATTTGTTCTAGAAGTTCAGGTGGCGGTGGAGTGCGA
>NZ_JAEVHN010000826.1:0-2414 GCF_016803375.1 Micromonospora sp. 4G55 | reverse complement strand
TTCCCAGACCAGGATTTCGGCGGGTTCGGTGGCGCTGACGCGGTGGCCGCCGGTCATCGTGATCCGGGCGGCGTCGCCCGCGCCGAGCCGGCCGGCGCCCTCCAGGGTCACCGCGCCGCTGGGCACGTAGAGGTGCAGGTAGGGCGCGTCGGGCAGGGTCACCTCGTCGCCGGCGGCGAGCCGGGCGGCGTGCAGGGTGGCGTACCGGTTGCGGATCCGAATCGCCGAGGCGCCGTCGTACCGGTCCATGCCGGAGGCGACCGGCACCAGGCCGCCGCGCAGCAGCTCGTCGCCGATCTCCAGCTGCTCGTAGCCGGGGTCGACGCCGTCGGTGTCGGGCAACACCCACATCTGCACGAAGTGGACCGGGTCGCCGTGCGGCTCCCGGCCGTCCAGCCGCCAGGAGTCGTTCTTCTCCGAGTGCATGATGCCGGTGCCGGCGCTCATCCGCTGAGCCAGCCCGGGATAGATGACACCGGAGTGCCCGGTGGAGTCCTGGTGCACCAGCGAGCCGCGCAGCACCCAGGTCACGATCTCCATGTCCTCGTGCGGGTGGGTCTCGAACCCGGTGCCCGGGTGGACGATGTCGTCGTTGTTGACCAGCAGCAGTCCGTGGTGGGTGTTGGCCGGGTCGTAGTGCCGGGAGAACGAGAAGGAGTGCTTCGAGTCGAGCCAGGACAGTCGGGTCTTGAACCGGTCCTCGGCCCGGCGGACGTCCACCGCCGGGCTCGGCGCCAGCGCGCTCACCAGGCCCGCTGCCCGGTCTCGTTCGGCGCCCAGGTCAGCGCCGGTTCACCGGTGGCCAGCTCGGCGATCTCGCCGGAGCGCACGCTCGGGGCGTGCCCCAGCTCGGCGCAGTGCTGCTCGGCGATCTCGGCGCAGATCCCGGCGACCTGTTCGCAGATCGGGCTGCCCAGGTCGGCGGCGTTCAGCGCCATGATCATCTTGTACCGGAGATCCGGCATGCCCACCCCCGTGGCGGACGCGCCCGGGCGGCGCGCCCTGCGCCGATCGTACGCGCGCGGGCCGCGTCGACCGGCCGGAACGCGTCAGCGCCGCCCCCGAGGGAGCGGCGCCGACGCGTGATGCGGGCGTCGCTGGTGAGCGCGAGGAACGCGGCGCAGCGGAGTCCCGCAGTCGGGAACGAAAGGCAGGCCGGTCACCAGAATCGGCGACGCTTGGCCTTCTGCGGACGCAGCATGTCCGCGCCCTTGCTGAGCAGTCGGCTCACGCCGGTCGGGCCCCGGCGGGCCTCCAGCGTGTGGCTGAGCCGGCGCGCACCGGCCGCGGCCAGCGGCACGGCGACCGCCATGACCGCCCACTGGGCAATCCGCTTCTGAATCATGTGGGTTCACCTCCGCGTCTTGGCTGCTACCCCAAGAGGTACCCCACCCGACGCTCGGACAATCACGAGCCCGGCGACGTCTACACCTTGGGGGCGACCGGGTTGGGCAGCGCGCC
This sequence comes from Micromonospora sp. 4G55, assembly GCF_016803375.1. Classification (NCBI taxonomy): domain Bacteria; kingdom Bacillati; phylum Actinomycetota; class Actinomycetes; order Micromonosporales; family Micromonosporaceae; genus Micromonospora; species Micromonospora sp. 4G55. The sequence continues at coordinate 953 of NZ_JAEVHN010000826.1, read as the reverse complement.
CCCGAACCGGCGGTCCCGCTGCGCGTACAGCTCGCAGGCGTACCAGAGGTGCCGGCGGTCGAAGTCCGGCCAGAGGGTGTCGAGGAACACCAGCTCCGCGTACGCCGTCTGCCAGAGCAGGAAGTTGGAGATCCGCTCCTCACCGGAGGGACGCAGGAAGAGGTCCACCTCCGGGATCTCCGGGTGGTAGAGGTACTTCGCCACCGTCTTCTCATTGACCTTCGCCGGGTCGAGCCGACCGGCGGCCACGTCGCGGGCGATCGCGGCGGCGGCGTCGGCGATCTCCGCCTGGCCGCCGTAGTTCACGCAGAACTGCAGGGTCAGCGTCGAGTTGCCGCGGGACATCTCCTCGGCGGTCTGCAACTCGGAGATGACGCTCTTCCACAGCCGCCCCGCCCGGCCCGACCAGACCACCCGCACGCCGAGGTCGACGAGCTGGTCGCGGCGGCGGCGGATGACGTCCCGGTTGAAGCCCATCAGGAACCGGACCTCGTCCGGCGAGCGCCGCCAGTTCTCGGTGGAGAACGCGTACGCCGACAGGTAGGGGATGCCCAGCTCGATCGCGCCCTCGATGGTGTCGAAGAGGCTGAACTCCCCCGCCTCGTGACCCTTGGTGCGGGGCAGGCCGCGCTCCTTGGCCCATCGGCCGTTGCCGTCCATCACCACCGCGACGTGCTTCGGCACCGCCTCGGCGGGCAGCGCCGGCGGCCGGGCGCCCGACGGGTGCGGTGTCGGCGGCACCGGCGCGCGCCGGCCGCCCCTCAACGATCGGATCCACTCGGTCATCTCCCTGTCCACGCCGTCCACGCCGGCCCCGACGCCGGGCGGCGGCGGAACCGGACCGGCCACGCCACCGCCGGGTGACGGGACCGCGCCGGCCGCCGGGGCACCCCGGTCGACCAGCGGCAGCGAGCGTAGCGCGCGCTCCAGGTGCCACTGCAGGTGCGCCGCGA
>NZ_JAEVHN010000825.1:0-2419 GCF_016803375.1 Micromonospora sp. 4G55 | reverse complement strand
TGCTGAGCCGGCTGCGGCTGGTGACGATCACCAGACAGCCGGGGCCGCCCGGCAGCAGGTGCCGGATCTGCTCGGCGTCCCGGCAGTTGTCGAGCAGGATCAGCAGGCGCCGGCCGGCAAGCCTGCTGCGGTACATGCCCGCCTGGGCGTGCAGCTCGGCGGGAATGCCCTCCTGGGGCACCCCGAGCGAGCCGAGGAAGCCGCGCAGCGCCTCGGCCGGGCTCATCGCGGGCTCCCGCCCGTCGTATCCGCGCAGGTCGACATAGAGCTGCCCGTCCGGGTAGCCGGCGGCGAACCGGTGGGCGAGGTGGACGGCGAGGGCGGTCTTGCCGATCCCGGGCATGCCGTCGATCGCGAGCACCGCCGGCCCGCCCGGGCGCGCGACCGCCGCGCGGGCCTCGGCGACGAGGTCGTCCCGGCCGCTGAAGAAGGGCAGGTCCGGCGGCAGCTGCGCGGGCCGGGGAAGTGGCGAGGGCGATTTGGTACGCATCGGCTGGGTGCGCTGGTGCAGCAGCCGGTCGTACGCCTCCCGCAGCTCGTCGCCCGGATCGATGCCCAGGTCGTCGGCGAGCCGGCGGCGCACCACCCGGTACATCTCGACGGCTTCCGCCTGGCGACCGTCGGCGGCGAGCGCCAGCAGCAACCGGCTCTGCAGCGACTCGTCGAGCGGGTGCTGCTCGGCTGCCTGCCGCAGCGGCGCCAGCACCGCGCTCAGCCGGCCGCAGCGCTCGGCGGCGTCGGCGGCCTCGCGCACGGCTTGGGCGCGTTCGGCCTCCACGGCGAGGAACGCGGGATGCTGGCGGGAGGCCGGTTCCAGACCCGCGGCGCACCGACCGCGCCACAGCCGCAGCCCGTCGAGGGAGTGCCGCAGCGCCGACTCGGGGTCGCCGTCCTGCAGGCTGCGGCCCGCCCGCCGGCTCAGCGACCGGAACTTCAGCAGGTCGAGGGACTCCTCGTCGGCACGCAACCGATAGCCGGAGAGCTCTCGGAGGATGTGCCGGCCCGCCGACCGGGTGGGCAGGCCGGGCTCGAGCAGCCGCCGGAGCACCCCGACGTGCCGGTGCACGACGTTCGCGGCGCTGGCCGGGGCTTCCTCGTCCCAGAGCAGGTCGACCAGCTCGGCCAGGGAGACCGGTGAACCGGCCCGGGCCAGCAGCAACGCGAGCACCAGGCGCTGCTGGCGGGCACCCAGATGCAGCTCGGCGCCGGCCCGGACCACCCTGACCGAGCCGAGCACCGAGAAACCGATCGTCTCCCCCGCCGCCGCCCGCACAGCGGCAACGGTAACCGGCGATCCGCCACCCGGGCCTTGCGACCAGCGGGTCTTCGGGACGGCGACGGCGGCGGGGTGGCCCACCACTCCTAGTTGACCCGCGGCAACCTTTCTCCCACGGCACTGATTGAGGTCCACCCGGCCGTCGCCGGTCATGCCGGTACGCCGGGTGGCACCGGCGGCTCAGGTGGGTGTCCTCGGGCGCGGACCGTGTCGGAGGTGGCGACGCCGGCTCACCCGGCGGCCCGGCTACCGGCGCTCACCGGCGCTCACCGGCGTCGAGCTTGCCCTGTTCAGGTCTACCGACGGCTCGTCGACGGTGTCCCGGTATCGGGGGCAACCCGGTGGTGCAGAGGCTCCGCTCTTCGACGTGATGCCGCGCTTCTCCCACGTCCGCGCGATCACACACCCGGGTCGGAGCCTTCCGGGTCCTCCGCGAAGACCTGGGCCGCGACCTGGTAGCCGTCGAAGGCGCGGGCAACGCCGGCGTAGACCGCGACCTGGAGGAAGACTTCGGCGATCTCTTCCTTGGTGGCACCGGCGTTGAGCGCGATGCGAAGCTGACCGCGAAGTGGCTCCAGGACGCCGAGTGTGGCCGCGATGGTCACGGAGACCAGTGCCCGCGTCCGGGTGTCCAGATGCTCGGTGCGCGGCCAGACGTCGCCGAAGGCGTGCGTCGTCGCGATCCGCTTGAAGTCTGCACCGTTGGCCGGCTCACCAGGGGTAGCGCCGAGAAAGCGCTCCAAGCGGAAGCCCAGCAGACGCTCCGCCGTGTCCAGCGCGGCCGCGTATCCCGGGTCTGCCGCCGCAGCTGCCTGGTGGTTCGCCATGATGCTCACTCTTCCACCTACCAGGGCACAGGGGGCGAGACCGCCGTCGGCCACGCCCCGGTCGCTCGGAACGCCTCCGTGCAGCAGCCGAAACCAGTCCGTTCGGCTCTGGCTAAACGACGTCTCACCTGGTCCGCTGAGGGACAGGACCACTCGGTTGGTCATCTGGACCGGAATCGAGACCGGCATGGACAACAGCTATCTCCCTCGACGTGCGCGCCACCTGAGCTGCGCCCTCCTGACCGGCGTCGGCACCCTGCTGGCGTTCGCCGGAGCGGCGCCGGCCTCCGACCGCACCGCCGCCGCCCCGGCCAGC
>NZ_JAEVHN010000824.1:0-2428 GCF_016803375.1 Micromonospora sp. 4G55 | reverse complement strand
CGTCGCCGGACGGCGGCGCGTCGTCGCCCTCCTCGTCGAACGGGTCGGTCAGCTCCGCCAGGTCGGTGTCGGGCAGTTCGTGGCCGGCGCGGGGCACGGCGAAGCCGGAGAACTCGAAGTCCTCGTCGAACGGCCGGTCGTCCGGCGCGGCCGGCGCCTGCTCGTGCGGCACCGGTTCGGTCGGCTCGCCCTGCACCCGGCCGGCCGCCTCGGCGTCCTCGACCGTGCTGGTGGCCATGGTCGGCTTGTTGCGCAGGAACCGGGCCCGCCCGCGGGACAGGTCGTGGCCGACCGCGACCGCCTCCAACTCGTAGAGGGTGCGGTGGTTGCCCGCGTCGTCGGTCCAGTCGCGGGTGTAGAGGCGGCCGGCCACCACCACCGGGTCGCCGACCATCACCGAGGCGGCCACCCCCTCGGCCAGCTTGCGCCAGCAGTTGACCCGGACGCGGAGGCTGTTGCCGTCCACCCACCGGCCGCTGTCCCGGTCGAGCCGGCGGGCGGTCGAGGCGACCTTGAAGTTGGCGACCAGGGTGTTGCTCTGCGTGGTACGGCGCCACTCGGGGGCCGTCAAAACATTGCCGACGATCGTGACGTAGGTATCGAACATCGTCCCCTCCCAGGGGTTCCAGGGCCTGCCGTGGCGAGTCGACTCGGTGCCGAGCCTGGCCGGGTCGGCGCCGCGCCGGGAGCGGACCGGTCCGGCCTGTGGACGATCAGACCGCCTGTGGACAAGAACCTGATCAAGGGCCCGGTCTGGTAGGGCCGAGCGGCCCTGGGTGCCCGCACCGGGTGTGACCAGGATCGGAAGGCGAGGTCACCCGGCGTGGGAACGGCTCCGGCTGGGTATGGATTTGATCAACCGAGAGCCAGCACGGCACGAGGTTCGATGAGAAAGGTCAGTGACGATGATTCTCAGCTCGCGTACCACCGGCCCCGTCCGCACCGAGCGGGAGGTGCGGCGATGAGCGCGGTGACCAACCCGGCGACCGTTGCCGAGTGCCTGCGCGTCGGCGCCGGCTTCTCCCAGGGCGACCGGAACTGGATCGTCCAGGAGTTCGCGACCCTGGACGCGCGGCTGGCCGCGTTCCACGCCGACGCCACCGAGCTGGAGGTGTCGGTCAAGGACCGCGAGGCGCGCGGGCAGAAGGTCACGCTGGAGTGCTGGATCGCCGGTCGGCAGAAGATCGTCACCACCTCCAACGAGGAGGACCTGCGCGCGGCGCTGCACGACGCCCGCGACGACCTGCGCCGGCGGCTCAACGACGCCAAGACGCGGCAGGAGCCGCGGCACAACAAGCACATCCGGGAGATCGGCCAGCCCGGCCCCGACCAGGTGGCCGACGCCGACCTCGGACGGGTCGACGCCGAGACGGCCTGAGTCACGCCTCGACCGTCCCCGTCCGGCCGGTGCGATCGGGCGGGGACGGCGACGGGGGGCTACCGCCCGGTAGCTTCCGGGCGTACCGTCGCCTTCGTGGAACCGGACGTGCTGGGGCCGCCGTACGAGCGGCAGACGATCGACCTGGGCACCGACGACGAGGGACCGGTGGTCGCCACCCTGGTCCGGCGGCGTGCCGAGCGCCCCACCGGGCGGGCCGTGCTCTACGTGCACGGCTTCGTCGACTACTTCTTCCAGACCCACGTCGCTGACTTCTTCGCCGAGCGCGGCTGGGACTTCTACGCGCTCGACCTGCGCAAGTACGGTCGCAGCCTGCTGTCGCACCAGACCCCGAACTTCTGCCGCGACCTCGGCGACTACTTTCCCGAGCTGGACGCCGCCGCGAAGATCATCCGCGAGGACGACGGGCACGACACCCTGCTCGCCATGGGTCACTCCACCGGCGGCCTGATCCTCTCGCTCTGGGCGCACGCCCGACGCGACGCCGGCCTGGTCGACGGGCTCTTCCTGAACAGCCCGTTCTTCGACATCAACGCCCCCTGGCTGGTCCGTCGACCCCTCGCGGCCGCCGTCTCCCGGCTGGGCCGCAGCGCGCCGCAGCGCATCCTCCCCTTCGGCCTGGGCACCGTGTACGGCGAGAGCCTGCATGCCGAGCACCGCGGCGAGTGGACGTACGACCTGGCCTGGAAGCCGCTCGCCGGGTTCCCCGTCCGGGCCGGCTGGATCAACGCCATCCGCACCGCCCAGCGGCAGCTGCGTGCCGGGCTGGAGATCCCGGTGCCCGTGCTGCTGGCCTGCTCGACCCGCAGCTTCAAGGGCACCAAGTGGCACGACAACGCGGCCCTGGCCGACGCCGTCCTGGACGTCGAGCACATGGTGCGCTGGGCGCCCCGGCTCGGTCACCACGTCACCCTGGCCCGCTTCGACGGCGGCATGCACGACCTGACGCTCTCCGGCCCCGCCGTACGCGAGAAGGTCTTCGCCGAGGTCGGGCGGTGGGCCGAGGCGTTCCTCGGCGCGGCCCGACGA
>NZ_JAEVHN010000823.1:0-2431 GCF_016803375.1 Micromonospora sp. 4G55 | reverse complement strand
GGCCAGCGGTGGCAGCACGCCGGCCAGGGCGGCGGTGGCCAGCAGCGCGGCCGCCGCCAGCAGGGCGGCCACCACGGGCGCGGGGCGGTGGACCAGGTACGGGTGAGGCACGACGGTCGCCTTCGTGAGGGGGACACGGGGCGGTGCGGCGATGCGGGGGCGGGACGAGACGACGGATATCCGACACCCACCACCCCCGCCAACGACGGATCGGGGCGGTGGTTACGGCCACGTGCAGTGACTCACGTCACTACCGAATAACGCCGGTCACCGTCCACCGCCCGGGCGGAACGGGACCGCGCCGGGGTGGGATCATCGGAGGGTGAGTAGCGCCGACACCATCCGCTTCCGGTACAACCAGGCCATCCTGGTCGCGGCGATCGTCGCGTTCATCGGCACCCTGCCGCTGGCCACCGCCGAGTGGTACCTGCTGCCGGTGCTGCTGATCCCGCTGGCCGTCGCGGTGTGGGCGTGGCGGGCGGGCACCGACGCGACCGGCGGGGGCTGCGGCTGCGGGCCCTGGCCGGCACCCGCCGGATCGCCTGGGACCGGGTCGTCGAGCTGGCCGCCGACCCCCGCGGTCGCGCCGTCGCCCGCCTCGACGACGGGCAGGAGGTCATGCTGCCCGCGGTGCGCGACACCGACCTGCCCCGGCTGGTCTCCGCCACCGGGCAGCACCTGCCGGGCGAGCGCTGAGCCCGCTCAGTAGCCGTCGGTCACCGTGTTGACCAGCGGCTCCCCCGCGGCGAACCGCCGCAGCTGCGCAGCCACCAGCCGGTACGCCCGCGGCAGCAGGCCGCGTACCGAGCCGGCGACGTGCGGGGTGAGCAGCACGTTGGGCAGCTCCCACAGCGGATGGTCGGTGGGCAGCGGCTCGGGATCGGTGACGTCCAGCGCGGCCCGCAGCCGGTCGCTGGACAGCTCCGCCACCAGCGCCTCCGTCCGGGCCACCGGGCCCCGGGCCGCGTTCACCAGCAACGCGCCGTCGGGCATCGCGGCGAGGAAGGCCGCGTCCACCATGCCCCTGGTCTGCTCGGTCAGCGGCACCAGCAGCACCACCACCTCCGCCTCCGGCAGCAGCCGGGGCAGCTCGTCCACCCCGTGCACGCCGTCGGCCGGGCGGGCGGTGCGGGCGACCAGCGTGACGGTGACGTCGAACGGGGCCAGCCGGGCGTGCACCGCCGCGCCGATCGAACCGGCGCCGACGATCAGCACCCGCTTGCCGGTCAACTCGTCGGTCGGCGCGACCTCGTCGTACGCCCACTCCCGGCGGGCCTGGGCCCGGGCCATCGCGGGAAAGCCGCGCAGCTGGGCCAGGATCGCGGTGAGCACCCACTCGGCGGTGCCGGCGTCGTGCACGCCCCGCGCGTCGCAGAGGGTCACCCCGTCCGGCACCCGGCCGACCCAGGCGTCCGCCCCGGCGGAGAGGAGCTGGACCACCGCCAGGTCCGGCAGCCGCGCCAGCATCGCGGCGGTGTCCCCAGCGGCCAGGAACGGCGGCACCCAGAACCGGACCCCGGCCGGGTCCGACGGCGGGCGCCCCGGGTCCGTCCACGCCTGGACGGTGACGCCCGCGGGCGCCTCGCCGAGCAACCCGACCCCGGCCTCGTGCGGAATCCATACCTTCACGTCCGCCGACGATAGCGACCGCGACCCGACCCGGTCCGGCGGACCGGCTCATCGGGGGCGGGCGGCGGGCGTCACCGCCCGTGGGCGTCACCGCCGCCAGCCGGGTATAACCGAGGGTCGGAGCGCCACCCGGTGCCCCGCACGCCCGCAGACAGGTGGCCGATGACCGAGCGCTCCCCGCACCGTCGCGGTCCGCTGCCCGCGGTGGACATCCCCGCGCTGACGGACCCGGCGCGGCTGCGCGCGCTCGCCGAGACGGGCCTGGACGCCGAACCCGACGAGGCGTTCGACCGCTTCGCCCGGCTGGTGAGCGACCTGCTGGAGGTGCCGGTCGCGCTGGTGTCGCTGGTCACCGGCGAACGGCAGTTCTTCCCGGGCGCGGTCGGCCTGCCGGAGCCGTGGGCCGCCCGTCGGCAGACCCCGCTGAGCCACTCGTTCTGCCAGCACGTGGTGGACATCGAGATCCCGATGGTGCTGCCCGACGCCCGGCTCTACCCCCGGGTGCGGAACAACCTGGCCATCGCGGAGCTGGGCGTGGTCGCGTACGCGGGGATGCCGCTGACCGACCTGGACGGTCGGGTGCTCGGCTCACTCTGCGCCATCGACAGCAAGCCCCGCGCCTGGACCGCCGACCAGCTGCGTACCCTGGCCGACCTCGCCGCCGCCTGCTCCTCGGAGCTGCGGCTGCGGATCGCGCTCGACGGCGCGGAGGAGGCCCGGCGGCGGGTCGAGGAGGCGCACGAGCGGCTCAAACTGCTCTCCGCGCTGAGCGAGACCCTGACCGGCACCCTCGACGTGGCCA
>NZ_JAEVHN010000822.1:0-2439 GCF_016803375.1 Micromonospora sp. 4G55 | reverse complement strand
TTGAAATATTATCGTCATAGTATAAATGCACTAAATGTTTATTTAGGTTTAAACAATGGAAAAGTTTTACTTAGTCAAAAATCTAATGATGCAAAAATGCCTGAATTACGTGATGATTTAGATATAAAGACAAAAGATTGGTATCAAGAAAGCTTTAAAAACAAATGATATTTTTGTTACACCAGCATATTTAGATACAGTTTTAAAACAATATGTAATAACGTATTCTAAAGCTATTTATAAAGATGGTAAAATCATAGGGGTACTGGGTGTCGATATACCATCAGAAGATTTGCAAAATTTAGTTGCAAAAACCCCTGGAAATACTTTTTTATTTGATCAAAAAAATAAAATATTTGCAGCAACCAATAAAGAATTATTAAATCCATCCATTGATCATTCTCCTGTTCTAAATGCATATAAACTCAATGGTGATAACAACTTCTTCTCTTATAAGTTAAATAATGAAGAAAGACTTGGAGCTTGTACTAAAGTCTTTGCTTATACAGCTTGTATTACCGAAAGCGCTGATATTATAAATAAACCTATTTATAAAGCTGCATTTATTCAAGCCTTATTCAAGCCATTGTTGTCATTATTGTAGTAGTATTTAGCGTCATCCTCCTTTATTTCATCGTATCAAAATACCTCTCCCCACTTGCAGCTATCCAAACAGGTTTAACTTCATTCTTTGATTTTATCAACTATAAAACAAAAAATGTTTCCACTATAGAAGTAAAAAGCAATGATGAATTTGGACAAATCTCAAATGCTATCAATGAAAACATTCTTGCTACTAAAAGAGGCTTAGAACAAGACAATCAAGCCGTTAAAGAATCAGTTCAAACCGTATCAGTTGTAGAAGGTGGTAATTTAACAGCAAGAATTACTGCTAATCCAAGAAACCCACAGCTTATTGAACTTAAAAATGTTCTAAATAAACTTCTTGATGTTTTACAAGCTAGAGTAGGTTCTGATATGAATGCTATTCATAAAATTTTTGAAGAATACAAAAGCTTAGACTTTAGAAATAAATTAGAAAATGCTAGCGGTAGTGTAGAATTAACTACTAATGCTTTAGGTGATGAAATAGTTAAAATGCTAAAACAAAGTTCAGACTTTGCTAATGCTTTAGCTAATGAAAGTGGAAAATTACAAACTGCTGTTCAAAGCTTAACCACTTCTTCAAATTCTCAAGCTCAATCTTTAGAAGAAACTGCAGCAGCTTTAGAAGAGATCACTTCTTCTATGCAAAATGTTTCAGTTAAAACTAGTGATGTTATCACTCAATCTGAAGAGATTAAAAATGTTACAGGTATTATAGGTGATATTGCAGATCAAATCAATCTTTTAGCTTTAAATGCAGCTATTGAAGCAGCTCGTGCTGGAGAACATGGTAGAGGCTTTGCAGTGGTAGCTGATGAAGTTAGAAAGTTAGCTGAAAGAACTCAAAAGTCTTTATCAGAAATTGAAGCTAATACTAATTTACTTGTTCAATCTATCAATGATATGGCAGAAAGTATTAAAGAACAAACTGCAGGTATCACTCAAATCAATGATAGCGTAGCTCAAATTGATCAAACTACTAAAGATAATGTTGAAATTGCTAATGAATCAGCTATTATTTCTAGTACAGTAAGTGATATAGCTAATAATATCTTAGAAGATGTTAAGAAGAAAAGGTTTTAATTAGTCATTTATACCTAGTGAAAAACTAGGTATAAATTTTTTCTTCAATTTAAATTTTTCATCAAAGTTTCTAAAAAGTTTCCAAATATTTTTATGCTTCCATTGTTTTAAATTTCAATATGGGGTAAAAACAAATGGAAAGAAGATTGTTTTTAAAAGGTTCAGCTTTAGGTTCTATGGTGGCTTTTTTTGCAAGTTCAAATTTAAGTGCTGCTATGCTTAAGGATAAGGATTTGCTAGGTTTTAAAGCTGTTAGTGCAAGCACACAAGATAAAGTTATAGTACCACAAGGTTATGAAGCAAAGGTTTTAATTTCTTGGGGTGATCCACTTTTTAGTAAAGCAAAACCTTATGATGAAAATAAAATCATCGACATGAATGCAGTTAAAAATGCTCATTTGGTTTTTGGAGATGACAATGATGGTATGAGTTTTTTCCACTTTCAAAAAACAGAGGAATTTTAGCCGTTAATAATGAATATATAAATCCTGAAATCATGTTTAATCATCATGGTAAAAATTTAAGCAAAGAAGATATTTTATATGAGCAAGCCAGTGTGGGTGTGAGTAATCTTAGAAATCGAAAAAAAAGGTGATGATTGGACTGTGGTTTTAGACTCTAAGTATAACCGCAGAATCGATGCAAACACTAAAATGCAAGTAAGTGGAGCAGCTAAAAAAGAAGTTTTAAAAAATGAAAAATTTGTTCATGGAACTTTTGCAAATTGTGCAAATGGACAAACACCTTGGG
>NZ_JAEVHN010000821.1:0-2440 GCF_016803375.1 Micromonospora sp. 4G55 | reverse complement strand
CGGCGTGCTCGGAGAGCCAACCGAGCAGGGGCGCGCCGACCGCCGCGGAGACCGAGCCGGTGACCGCCAGGGCGGCCAGCACCCGACCGCGCATGGCGTAGTCGGTGTCGAGCTGGGCGCGGGCGCCGACCGTGGTGTCGATGATCACCGCCGCCGCGGCCACCGGGAGGATCACCGCGGCGAAGCTGACCGTGCCGGGAGCCAGCCCGGCGGCGATCTGCAACACGCTGGCCAGCAGGCCGGCGCAGATCAGCAGCCCGTAGCCCAGCTCGCGGCGGCGGGCCGCCACCAGCGCGCCCAGCACCGTGCCGACCGCGAAGACGGTGGAGAGCACGCCGTAGCCCGACGCCCCGGCGGCCAGCGGGCCGTCACTCATCGCCGCCATGGTCACCTGGTAGTTGCGGCCCAGGCTGCCCAGCACGAACGACAGCGCCAACGCGACCAGCACCACCGGCTGGCGCAGCAGGTAGCGGAAGCCGGCCCGGATGCCGCCGTCCGCCGACAGCGCGTCGGCCGCCGCCGGCTCGCCGGTGTGCCGCTCCCCCTCGCGTACCGCGAACAGGGCGCCGACCACCGCGACGAAGCTGGCCGCGTTGACGGCGAAGAGCAGTGCGGGGCCGACGGCGGCGACCACGACGGCGCCGGCGCTCATGCCGAGGATGCGGCCGGCGGAGTTGGTCAGCGAGCCGAGCGCGAGGGCGTTGCCGAGGTCCTTCCGGTCGACCAGCGTCGAGGACCAGCGGCCCGACACCGGCCCCTCGATCGCCGACACCGCCCCGGTCACCAGCGCGATCGCGTAGATCGCCGGGAGGCCGCCGGCGCCGGTGACGGCGGCCACCGCCAGTCCCGCGGCGAGCAGAGCGTGTACCGCCTGGGCGGCGATCAGCAACGGCTTCGCCCGCAGCCGGTCGGCCAGCGCCCCGCCCCAGACGCTGAGCAGCAGCGTCGGCAGGGCCTGGAGCAGGACGGCCAGGCCCATCGAGGTCGCCGAGCGGGTCTGCTCGAGCACGTACCAGTTGACGCCGAGCACCTGCATCCAGGTCCCGATCACCGACACGAAGCCGGCACCGGCCCAGATCCGGTAGTTGCGGTGACGCAGTGCGGCGAACGTGCTCCCGAGGGCCACGAGGGCCTCCCCGTCCAGACGACGACATGACGAAGCCGAACCCACGGCGGGTTCGGCAGCGGCCAAGTCTGCCGCGCGCTAAACCTGTTTGCGGCTTTCGTGAGCGGACTCACCGCGTCGACGGCGCCGGCCTGGGGCACGCCCCACCAGCCCGGCAGGTCCCGGGACGGACCGGACGGCGACGACGGACACCCCGGTCGGGACGGGCAGGTCCGGACCGGGGTGTCGGTGCGGCGGGGTCGCCGCCGCAGGCCGTCAGCGGGCGGCGAGCGGCTGCCGGGCCGGGTCCACCGGGGCCGGCAGCTCGCCGACCCCACCGAGGTACGCGTGGATCGCCGCGGCGGCGGCCCGTCCCTCGGCGATGGCCCAGACGATCAGCGAGGCGCCCCGGTGCATGTCACCGGCGACGAAGACGCCGTCGGCGTCGGTCTGCCAGTCGGGTCGGGCGTCGATCGCGCCCCGGGCGTTGCGGCGCACCCCGAACTGCTCCAGCAGCGGCTGCTGCTCGGTGCCCTCGAAGCCGATGGCGAGCAGCACCAGGTCGGCGGGAAGTTCGCGCTCGGAGCCGGGCAGCGGGGTGACGATCCGCCGGCCGTCCCGCTTCTCGACGCTGACCTCGGCGATCCGTACGCCCTTGACCTGGCCGGTGCCGTCGTCGACGAACTCCTGCACCGCGACGGCGAAGACCCGCTCGCCGCCCTCCTCGTGCGCCGGGTAGTTGCGCAGCACCCACGGCCAGGTCGGCCACGGGTCGCGGGCGGCGTCCCGGGTCTCCGGAGGCTCCGGGTAGAGGTCGAGCTGGTGCACCCCGGCGGCGCCCTGCCGGTGGGCCACCCCGAGGCAGTCCGCGGCGGTGTCACCACCGCCGATGATCACGACGTGCCTGCCGGCGGCGTCGATCGGGGTGCGTCGGGCAGCATCGCGAGGGCCGGTCGCCCGTCGCCGGCCACCGCGACCACGCGGTTGGCGGCGACCAGGTGCGTCATCGCCTGGTGTACGCCGCGCAGCTGCCGCCCGGGGGTCTCCGGGGTGTCCCGGCCCTGGAGCGCGCCGCAGGCCAGCAGCACCGCGTCGTGCTCGGCGCGCAGCTGCTCGGCGGTGACGTCCACGCCGACGTCCACCCCGGTGCGGAACTGGACGCCCTCGGCGGCGAGCTGGGCCAGCCGCCGGTCGATGTGCTCCTTCTCCAGCTTGAAGTCGGGGATGCCGTACCGGAGCAGGCCACCGATCGCGTCGTCCCGCTCGTACACGGTCACGGCGTGACCGGCGCGGGCGAGCTGCTGCGCGGCGGCGAGGCCGGCGGGGCCGGAGCCG
>NZ_JAEVHN010000820.1:0-2445 GCF_016803375.1 Micromonospora sp. 4G55 | reverse complement strand
CGGGGGCCGGCCGGTGACCGCCGACCGCACCGGCATGCTGGACCTCGACAAACTCTTCGCCGCCCGGCTGCACGCCGCCCGGGTCCGGCCCTACCTGGCGACGGCGCTGTTCGCCCTGCACGTGGTGCCGTCGCGGCAGGTGCCGACGATGGCCGTGGACCCGCACTGGCGGTGCTATGTCGCACCAGGGTTCGTGGACCGGACCCCGGTCGAGGAACTCGCCGGGGTGTGGGTCCACGAGGTCTCGCACCTGCTGCGCGACCACCACGGGCGCAGCGACCGGGTGGCGCGCGAACGCGGCCTGACCGGGCCCGGGGAACGGCTGCGGATGAACATCGCCGCCGACTTCGAGATCAACGACGACGTGTTCGGCGACGGCCTGGCCCGACCCGACGGGGCCGTCGATCCCGGCCACCTGGGACTGCCCGAGGGCGAGCTGATGGAGGACTACCTGCGCCAGTTCCGGCTCGGACCGCGTACCCAGCACCTGGCCTGGTTGGACTGCGGCAGCGGGGCCGACGGGCTGGAGCGCGGGTGGGACCTGGGACCCGACGGCGCGCACGGGCTCACCGCGCAGGAGCGGGACGCGGTGCGGTTCCGGGTGGCCGAGGGCATCACCGCCCGGCCCGGAACCACCCCGGCGGGCTGGCGACGGTGGGCGGAGGAGGCGTTCCACCCACCGCAGCCGTGGCGGGAACTGCTGGGCGCGGCGGTCCGTTCGGCGGCCTCCGCCCCCGGGGTGGGGGAGGACTACACCTACGGGCGGCCGTCGCGGCGCTCCGCCGGCGTGCCCGGCGCCATCCTGCCGAGCCTGCGGCGCACGCCCCCTCGGGTCTGCGTGGTGATCGACACGTCGGGGTCGGTCAGTGACACCGAACTGGGCAGCGCGCTGTTGGAGGTCGCCGCGATCTCCCGGGCCGTGGGTGGGCGGCGGGACCTGGTCAGCGTGCTGCCGTGCGACGCGGCGGCCCGGGTCGTGCATCCGCTCTGCCGCGTCGAGGACATTCCGCTGGTGGGTGGCGGGGGAACGGACCTGCGGACGGGTTTCGCCCGGGCCCTGCGGAGCGGCCCCGACCGGACGTCGTCGTGGTGCTGACCGACGGACAGACGCCCTGGCCGACCTCGCGGCCGTCGTGCCGGACGGTGGTGGGGCTGTTTCCCCGCGCCGGCCGGTGGACGAGGAGGATCCCGACTACGTGCCGGACTCGCCGCCGGCCTGCGCGGGTGGTCGTCATCGGTGCCGGGTGAGGTGTGGCCCGGCCCCTGCGCGGCCGGTCAGGCCAGGGCGGCCACAGCGGCGTCCGCGCCGTTGCGCCACAGCACGCCGACCTCGGTGAAGCCGGCGGCGCGCAGGGCCGTCAGGTGCCAGTCCGCCGGCGGGTTCCACTCCGGACTGTGCCCGGTGGGATAGATCTGTCGCCGCTTCTCCACCAGCGGCCCGAGGGCCGGATCCTCGGCGGCCTGCTCCCACCACCCGCTCCACGACTGGGCCGCCCCGGCGGCGTGGCGGGCCGTACGCCGCTGCCGGGCGCGGTCGGCCAGCCGGGCGGTCAGCGTGGGCAGGGCGTCGTCGGGCATGTGGTCGGCGTTGACGAACACGCCGCCGGGGCGCAGCGCGGCGCGATCTCGCCGTAGAGGGTGGCCAGGCGGGGGCCGTCGAGCCAGTGCAGGGCGGTGGCGGTGAGCACCGCGTCGTACCCGCGGTGGGGGAGCGCGGCCGTCCAGTCGGGACGGTTGAGGTCGGCGGTGACGACGGTGGCGCGGCCGGCCAGGGAGGCCTCGGCGATCGTGAGCAGGACCGGGTCCAGGTCGACCAGGGTGACCTGCGCGTCCGGGTGGCGGGCGAGGGCGCGCAGGCTGATCGAGCCGGTGCCGCCGGCGAGATCCAGCAGTCGCAGCGGTCCGTCGCCGGCGACGGCGTCGGCGGCGTCGAGCAGCGCGGCGAAGCGGTGTTCCCGGTCCGGCAGGTACGCCTCCTGCTGCCGGTCCCAGCTCTCCTGCCATGCCCGCACGTCAGTCTGGTAAGGAGTCATGACCCAGACGTTAGTTACCGGAAGGTGGGCTGTCGAGGGCCGACGGGAACTTGTTGCCAAAGATTGGCAATTGCAGAGGGCCGCCGATAGTGGGGTCGCCGACGGTGCACGGCTCGGGCGGATCGACGTCGGGCCGGGACGACATGCCGTCATCCGCACGCCGGCCGAGGGTCGCCGGGACCGCTGTCCCCAGAGGGGGATCGTTACGCTGCTCGCATGGCAGACGAGGGCGTGCGGTCCGGCCATGCCGAGCCGGTGACCTGGTCGGTGGACGACCCGATCGTGGCGGCGGTGCGGCAGGTGCTGGCGGCGCTGCCGTCCGGGTGCACCTGGCTGCTGCCGGTGACCCAGGACGGTGAGGTCGTCGACTTCCGCGTGGCCGCCACCAGCGAACAGGGCCGCGACGTCTACG
>NZ_JAEVHN010000819.1:0-2448 GCF_016803375.1 Micromonospora sp. 4G55 | reverse complement strand
CAGGTTCGTAGCGGGTGAGGTGGGGAGTGCGGGGTGGTCAGAGGGGGAGTTTCATGCCCTCGTGACTGGCGACGAAGCCCAGGCCGCGGTAGAAGCGGTGGGCGTCGGCGCGGGTCTTGTCGGTGGTGAGCTGGACCAGGGCGCAGCCCCGCTGCCGGGCCTGGTCGACGGCCCACTCCATCATCCGTCGGCCCAGCCCGCGCCCGCGCAGGTCGGAGCGGACCCGCACCGACTCGATCAGGGAGCGCTCGGCGCCGTGCCGGCCCAGCCCCGGGATGTACGTGATCTGCATGCAGCCGACCAACTCGCCCGCCTCGTCGGCGACGATCAGGTGGTTGCGCGGGTCCGCGGTGATGTCGGCGAAGGCCCGCTCGTACGCCTCGTCGACCTCGGTGAAGTCCCGCGCCTTGCCGAGCACGTCGTCGGCGAGCAGGGCGATGACGGCGGGCAGGTCCGCCCGGACCGCCTCCCGGAAGATCACATCGGTCATGGCCGCAGCCTCCCACAGCGACACTCGACGATGTGCGGGCGTGGGTTGCCCGGAGCGGGCAGCATGGTGCGGCATGGAGCCCCTGCTGCTGCCCTTCCGGTGGATCTACCGGGGACTGGTCTGGTTCGCGAACTCCCCGCGAACGCTGATCATCTCGTACCTGCTGATGATCGTGGTGGCCGGTGTCATCTACGGCCAGGTGGAGAACGCCAGCGCCGCCGACGCGGTCTGGTGGGCGGTGGTCACCGCCTCCACCGTCGGGTACGGCGACATCTCACCGACCACCTGGGCGGGGCGGTTCCTCGCCGCACTGCTCATCTCGACCATGGTGCTGCTGGTCATCCCGCTGATCACCGCGCACTTCGCCAGCCGTCTCATCGTCGACGACGACGCCTTCGAGCACGACGAGCAGGAGGAGCTGAAGAACGACGTCCGCCGGATGCGGGCCCTGCTGGAGGAGTTCGCCGCGCGGCAGGGCATCGAGATGCCCGAGCCGGAGCGGCGTCAGCCGCTCAACGCGCCGGACAGCGCAGCCCCTCTCTGGGAACGGTCAAGGAGATCAGGTAAGCGTCCACCGCGTTCGTGACGCAGGTCGTCTGCGGGTAGGCGGTGTGCCCCTCGCCCTCCCAGGTCAGCACCCGTCCCACGCCCAGCATCGAGGCCAGCCGCGGAGTCTGCTCGTACGGGGTGGCCGGGTCGCCGGTGGTGCCGACCACCACGATCGGCGGCGCGCCGACGGCCTTGCCGGTCGGGTACGGATCCCGCTGCCCCGGCCACTGGGCGCAGCCCAGCATCCCGACCGCCAGGGCTGGCCCGAACAGCGGGTACTTCTGCCGCCACTGCGACTGCACCTGCCGGATCCGCTCCAGGCTCGGCTTCTCCGTCTCGTCCGCGCAGTTGATGGTCAGGTTGGCGTCGAAGAGGTTCGAGTAGTGCCCGTCCTCCTCCCGGCCGGCGTACGCGTCGGCGAGCCGGAACACGTCGGCCGGGTCGCCGCCCTCCAGCTTGTCGATCGCCCGGCCCAGCTCCTCCCAGCCCGACTCGGTGTAGAGCGAGGAGATGACCGCGTAGAAGACCCAGCCGGAGGTGGCCTCCCGACCGCCGGCGCCGCGCACCGGCGAGACCTTCGCCTTGTCGATCGCGGCGGTCACCGCCGCCCGGGCGTCCGGCGCGATCGGGCAGCGGCCGGCGTTGGCCGCGCACCAGCGGGTGAAGTTGCCGAACGCCCGCTCGAACCCCTTGGCCTGGCTCTCCGAGCCGGCCATCAGTTTCTGCTGTGGGTCGACCGCGCCGTCGAGCACCAGCGCGCGCACCCGCTGGGGGTAGAGCTGGGCGTACGTGGCGCCGAGCAGGGTGCCGTACGAGTAGCCCAGGTAGGTCAGCTTCTCGTCGCCGACCGCCGCGCGTACCGCGTCCATGTCCCGGGCGGCCTGCTCGGTGCCGTAGAGCGGCAACTGCTCGCCGTACTTGTCGCCGCAGCCGGTGCCGATCTTCCGGTTCAGCGCGACGTAGTCGTCGAACAGCTCCTGGCTGGCCGGGTCGGGGTCGAAGCCGAAGCTGGTGTCCAGGTCGGCGTCGGAGATGCACTTGACCGGGCTGGACCGGGCCACCCCGCGCGGGTCGAACCCGACGATGTCGAACCGGTCGGTGATCGAGGCGGGCAGCCCGCCGAACGCCTGCCCGAAGGAGAGGTAGACGGCGGTGTCCACGCCGGACCCGCCCGGGCCGCCGGGGTTGATCACGAGGGAACCGATCCGGTCCCGCTGCTTCGACGAGCGGGCCCGCAGCAGCGAGATCTCGAAGGTCTCCCCGCCGCCCGGGCCGGCGGTCGCGCCGCCGCCGGTGCCCCAGTTGCGCGGTACGGCGATCTTCGCGCACTCGTACCGCATCCCCGGCGCGCCGCGGCCCACCAGGTCCTCCGCGACCTCCGGGCAGTCCCGCCAGGTCGGGGTGCTGCC
>NZ_JAEVHN010000818.1:0-2448 GCF_016803375.1 Micromonospora sp. 4G55 | reverse complement strand
CGACCTCGACCACGACGGTCTCGCGACCGGCCGGCGCCTCGGCGGCGCCGGCGGCGGCGGTGAACGGCGGCACGGTGTTGTCGAACTCGGTCTCGATCCACCGGGTGTGCACGGTGAACGGCTCGGTGGTGAACGCCTCGTCCCGGACGACCAGCCGGTGGAACGGCAGCGCGGTGGCCATGCCCTCGACGACCATCTCGTCCAGCGCCCGGCGGGCCCGCTCGATCGCCTCGGCCCGGGTCTCGCCGGTGATGATGACCTTGGCGAGCAGCGAGTCGAAGTTGCCGCCGATCACGTCGCCGGACGAGACGCCGGTGTCCACCCGCACGCCCGGCCCGGTGGGCAGGCGCAGGGCGGTGATGGTGCCCGGGGCGGGCAGGAAGTTGCGGCCCGGGTCCTCGCCGTTGATCCGGAACTCGATGGCGTGCCCGCGCGGGGTCGGGTCCTCGGAGAACCGCAGCTTCTCGCCGTCGGCGATCCGGAACTGCTCGCGGACCAGGTCGACGCCGGCGGTCTCCTCGGTGACTGGGTGCTCGACCTGGAGCCGGGTGTTGACCTCCAGGAAGGAGATGGTGCCGTCCACGCCGACCAGGTATTCCACCGTGCCGGCGCCGTGGTAGCCGGCCTCCCGGCAGATCGCCTTGGCGCTCTCGTGGATCTGGGTGCGCTGCGCGGCGGTGAGGAACGGCGCCGGGGCCTCCTCGACCAGCTTCTGGTGCCGGCGCTGCAGCGAGCAGTCCCGGGTGCCGACCACGATCACGTTGCCGTGCTGGTCGGCGAGGACCTGCGCCTCGACGTGCCGCGGCTTGTCCAGGTACCGCTCGACGAAGCAC
Source organism: Micromonospora sp. 4G55 (assembly GCF_016803375.1). Taxonomy (NCBI): domain Bacteria; kingdom Bacillati; phylum Actinomycetota; class Actinomycetes; order Micromonosporales; family Micromonosporaceae; genus Micromonospora; species Micromonospora sp. 4G55. The sequence continues at coordinate 1,615 of NZ_JAEVHN010000818.1, read as the reverse complement.
TCGCCCCGGCCGAACGCGGCGACCGCCTCGCGGGTGGCCGACTCGAACAGGTGCGGGATCTCCTCCATGGTGCGGGCCACCTTGAGGCCGCGCCCGCCGCCGCCGAAGGCCGCCTTGATCGCGACCGGCAGGCCGTAATCGACGGCGAACGCCATCACCTCGTCGGCGTTGCCGACCGGGTCCGGGGTGCCGGGGACCAGGGGGGCGCCGGCCCGCTGGGCGATGTGCCGGGCGGTCACCTTGTCGCCGAGGTCGCGGATCGCCTGCGGGGTGGGGCCGATCCAGGTCAGCCCGGCGTCGATGACGGCCTGGGCGAAGTCGGCGTTCTCGGAGAGGAAGCCGTAGCCGGGGTGTACGGCGTCGGCGCCGGACCGGCCGGCGACGTCGATCAGCTTGTCGATCCGCAGGTACGTCTCGGCCGCGGTGTCGCCGCCGAGGGCGTACGCCTCGTCCGCCAGCGTGGCGTGCAGGGCGTCCCGGTCGGAGTCCGCGTAGACGGCGACGCTGCCCAGGCCGGCGTCGCGGCAGGCGCGGATGACGCGGACGGCGATCTCGCCGCGGTTGGCGATGAGTACCTTGCGCACCTTGAAGGCTCCTCCCGGGAGGTCGTTGACCGGGAGTGTATCGGTCACTCTGATGGCCCTAACGATCGCTCAGTGTGGGATGGCGCACTGTTCCGGCCGCAGCCTAGTCAAACTTGTTTATTACGCTTGTCCGGTGTCTGCGACTCGGATGATGATTCTCGGCCTGGTTCGGTGGATGCAACCGGTACACGGCTACGACGTGCGCCGCGAGCTGCTGAGCTGGAACGCCGACCGGTGGGCCAATGTGCAACCCGGATCGATCTACCACGCCCTGCGCAAGCTGACCGAGGAGGGGCTGCTGCGCGAGGTGGCGACCGAGCAGGTCGGCGCCCGCCCGGCCCGCACCACGTACGAGGTGACGCCGAAGGGGGAGGACGAGTTCGAGACGCTGCTGCGCGGCCTGTGGTGGCAGTTGCACGAGACGCCGGACCCGTTCGCCGCGGCCTTCTCCTTCCTGCCCGCGATGCCCCGCGAGGAGGCCGCCGCCGCGCTGCGGAACCGGGCGAACCTGCTGCGCGCCGGTGTCGAGTCGATGCGTGCCTCGTTGGACTCCGACTGGATGCGCAACACCAAGCCGGTGCACGTGGCCTGGATGTTCGAGCTCTGGGCGGCGCGCGCCGAGGCGGAGGTGGCCTGGTGCGACCGGATCGCCGAGCGGATCGAGTCCGGGGTGTCGTACCTGCCTGCTGGACTCGCCGGGGCGGAGGGCTGGTCGGGGTGGACCGACGGCGCGCCGCCCCGCGACGTGAACACGGAATAATCAACGTTGACCACAAGAGCTATATCGCGTTAGCCTCTTCGCGCACCACGGGGGAGCGCGCCGTCCGGCGGCCCCGGGGACAGGCGGCCGGCGCGTCCGGCCCGGACGACCAGGAGCAGACATGATCGAGACCAGGGGGCTGCGGAAGTCGTTCCGCTCCCGCGCCGGTCGGGAGACGAAGACGGTCGACGCCGTACGGGGGGTGAACCTCCAGGTCGCCGAGGGCGAGATCTTCGGCTTCCTCGGCCCCAACGGCGCCGGCAAGACCACC
>NZ_JAEVHN010000817.1:0-2450 GCF_016803375.1 Micromonospora sp. 4G55 | reverse complement strand
CGGTGGTGACGTTGCCGGGCGAGGGCTGTTCGGTCGGCGGCATCCGGCCATGCTCCCGGCGGGGACGCGCCCCCGCGCCCGGTTTCCCGGAGCGCGGGGACCCCCCGTCCCCGGCTACTGCAGGAACGCCCCCCAGTGGCGACAGCAGTAGCCGGCCGAGTGCCGCGGCGTTGTCGTCCAGCCGCGTGCGCTCGCAGTCTCGGGCGTGCGGGTCGTGCCGGCACCGCCAGATCTTCTGGGCGTTGCGCCAGGCCACGTCCCGGGTGTATTCCACCAGTTCGCCCTGGTACCAGTCGTCGACGTCCCCGTTGAGCATGTCGATCAGCAGCTGCCACCGCTCCAGGTAGCCGCGCCGCAACGAGGGGATCTTGTCGGCGAAGATGTCGTTGATCTTGAGATAGTCGCGGTGCTGCTCGCTGCCGTCGACCGGCTCGGACTCCAGGTGGTCGAAGGTCGTCACCAGCGCGAACGGCAGGTCGAAGTTGATGTGCGCGTTCACCCCCGCAGCCGCCGACGGCAGCGGCCGGGCGTCCGGGCCGCGCATCCGCTTGAACAGGCACGACCAGGCCTTCGGGGTGGTCGGGCTGGACTCCGTCCACAGCCGCAGCGCGTCGAAGTAGCGGGTGGCGAACTCCACGTCGAGCCGGGACAGGAAGACCGGGTCGGCGAAGAAGTCGTCGTACAGCCCCTCCAGCACGCTGGTGGTGATGGTCAGGTACAGCTCGTTGAAGTCGGCCAACGGGCAGCTGCGCTCCAACGGAGGCAGCCGCACCAGCAGATCCTGGAGCTTGGTGAGGTGGTCCACCACCGCCGGCACGTCACCCGGGTGGTCCGCCAGCAGCCCGACGATGTCGGCGTGGACCGGGCCCCAGACCGGTTCCGTCATGTCTCCTCCACAGTGGTCGGGGCACCCCCGTGCCGTCGGCGTCGCTGGACAGCCTTCCAGCGACACCGACGTACGGGATCAGTAGAACGACGTATTCGTCCCGGCCCGGCGTGCGTCAGTCGGCGCGGTTGCGCAGGTGGATCGCGCTGGCCTGGACCCGGGTACGCACCTGGAGCTTGTCGAAGATGTGCGAGACGTGCACGCCGATGGTCCGCTCGCTGATGAACAACCGCTGGCCGATCTCCTTGTTGGTCAACCCCTCGGCCACCGCGGCGAGCACCTCGCGCTCCCGGGCGGTCAGCACCGCCAGTTCGTCACTGACCGACTCGCCGCCGGTCGCCCCCGTGCCGCCGGCCGGCTGGGCGCGCTCCTCCAGCTCCACCCGGGCCCGCCCGGCGAGAGTCTTGATCTCGCTGGTCAGCGGCACGGCACCCAGCCCCTGCGCCATCTCGTACGCCCGGCGCAGCAGCTTGGCCGCGGTCGCGCCGCGGCTGCGTCGGGCGAGCAGCGCCTCGGCCTGCCGCAGCCGCGAGTACGCCGCCGGATACGGGTGGTTGCGCCGGTCCCACTCGGCGGCCGACCGGGCCCACAGGTCGGGGTCGCCCCGCCCGTCGAGCCGACTCAGCTCGGCCGTGCAGAGCACCAGGAAGCCCTCCGCGCCCAGGCGTACCGGCCGGGCGGCGTGGGCGCTCTTGCGGGCCACCCGGTCGACCACCTCGCGCAGCCGGCGGACCACGGTCTCGTCGACCGGCACCGTCCGGCTGGCGTGCGCCTCCGCCTCGGCGCGCAGGCCGTGCCAGGCGAGGGTGGCCAGCAGCACCACGTCGTCCGAGCGGCTCTCGGTGAGGCCGCGCTGCACGGCCTGCCGGGCCACGTCGTGCCGGCCCTGCCACATCGCCAGCCCGGCCCGCAGGATCAGCATCGGCAGCACGTGCCGCGCCCCGCCACCGGCCAGCACCGTGGCCACCGCCTCCAGGTCGCGGTCGGAGGCCGCCACGTCGCCGTAGCCGACGGAGAGGCGGCACCGGGCCAGCAGCAGCTCGACGGCGTCCGCGCCGGACGGGCGGTGCCGCAGCGCCGCCGCGACGACCTTCTCCGCCTCGGCCCACTGCCCCACCCGGAACAGCCCGTTGGTGGCGATGGCCAGCAGCCGGGTCTCGTAGGTGCGGCCCAGCCCCAGCTCGGCGACCCGCTCGGCGCCCCGGCGGGCCACCACCACCCCCTCCTCGAGGATGTTCAGCGGCCCGGTCAGCAGCTCCGCCAGGTGCAGGTACGCGCACGCCACGTCCTCGGGCCGCCGGCCCGCTCGGCGATCTCCAGCGCCCGCCGCACCACGGCCAGGCCGGCCTCCGGGTCCTCCAGGAACGCCTCGCTGAAGCCGAGCGCGAGCTGGCCAGCACCACCGCGGTGGTGCTGCCGTCGACCTCGGCCGCCAGCGCCAGCGCCTCCCGGGCCCGGGTGCCGGCGTCGGCGTACCGGCCCAGGTGCAGCAGCAGCTCGGCGAGGAGGCGGCGGCGGTGGCCGTTCCCGGGAGGTGCAGTCGGCGGCCTCCACGCACGCGCTG
>NZ_JAEVHN010000816.1:0-2452 GCF_016803375.1 Micromonospora sp. 4G55 | reverse complement strand
CGCCGGCCGTCCGCCCCGAGAAGAGGCAGCCGCCGAGGAAGGTGCCCTCCAGGGCGTTGTAGCCGTGCATGCCGCCGCCACCGAACCCGGCGACCTCGCCGGCGGCGTACACCCCGCCGAGCGGCTCGCCGTCCGGGCGCAGCACCCGGCCGGAGAGGTCGGTGTGCAGCCCGCCGAGGGTCTTGCGGGTCAGCACGTGCAGCTGGACGGCGATCAGCGGGCCCGCCGCCGGGTCGAGCAGCCGGTGCGGGGTGGCGACCCGGATCAGCCGGTCGCCCCGGTACCGGCGGGCGCCCCGGACGGCGTGTAGCTGGGCGTCCTTGCCGAACGGGTGGGCGATGTCGCGGTCGCGCGCCTCGACCAGCCGGCGCAGCGGCGTGACGTCCAGCTGCGGGCCGCCGGTCTCGGCCGCCAACGCGTTCATCCCGTCGACCAGTTCCTCCAGGGTGTCGGCGACCACGAAGTCGGCGCCGTGGCGCTTGAACGCCTCGACCGGGCCGGGCGCGCCGGGACGGACCCGTTGCAGAACTTGCCGGACGCTGCGGTTGGTCAGGTCCGGGTCTGCTCGGAGCCCGACAGCGCGAACTCCTTCTCGATGATCTTCTGGGTGAGCAGGAACCAGCTGTAGTCGTGGCCCGTGCTCCGCAGGTGCCGCAGGGTGGCGAGGGTGTCGAAGCCGGGGAACAGCGGCGCGGGCAGGCGCCGACCGGTCGCGTCGAGCCACAGCGACGACGGGCCGGGCAGGATCCGGATGCCGTGGTCCGGCCAGACTGGGTCCCAGTTGCGCAGGCCCTCGGTGTAGTGCCACATCCGGTCCGGGTTGATCACCTGCCCGCCGACGGCCTCGGTGATGCCCAGCATCCGGCCGTCGACGTGGGCGGGCACCCCGGCGACCATCCGGGTCGGCGGCGTGCCGAGCCGCGCCGGCCAGGCCCGCCGGACGAGGTCGTGGTTACCGCCGATGCCGCCCGAGGTGATGATCACCGCCTGCGCGCCGTAGGCGAAGTCGCCGACGGCCACCCGGGAGGTGCTGCGGCCGCGTGGGGCGTCGTCGGGTTCGAGGACCGTCCCGCGTACCCCGGTGACCACCCCGCCGGCGGTGACGAGTTCGTCGACCCGGTGCCGGAACAGCAGCCGTACCCGGCCTTCGTCGACGGTCTTCTGGACCCGCCGGGCGAACGGCTCGACCAGCCCTGGGCCGGTGCCCCAGGTGACGTGGAACCGGGGTACGGAGTTGCCGTGGCCGTCGGCCGCTCCCCCGCCCCGCTCGGCCCAGCTGACCACGGGGAAGACCCGGTGGCCCATCGACCGCAGCCAGGCCCGCTTCTCCCCGGCCGCGAAGTGCACGTACGCCTCGGCCCACCGGCGCGGCCAGTGGTCCTCGGGCCGGTCGAAGGCCGCGCTGCCCGTCCAGTCCTGCCAGGCCAGTTCGACCGAGTCGCGGATGCCCATCCGCCGCTGCTCGGGCGAGTCCACCAGGAAGAGGCCGCCGAACGACCAGAACGCCTGCCCGCCGAGGTTCTGCGCGGGCTCCTGGTCGAGCAGCAGCACCCGCCGACCCGCGTCGGCGGCCTCGGCGGCGGCGACCAGGCCGGCCAGCCCGGCGCCGATCACGATGACATCCGTATCCATGTCACCGACGCTACGTACGAGGTTGCCAAGATGATGGCGATCCACGCGCAAGATCCAGGGTAGGTTTTGTAACCCGGATGACAAAGTGAGGGGCGGAAGCGTGTCCGACGCGCTCATCGACATCGAGCCGGGGCTCGCCGCCCTCCCGCCGACGGTCGGCGAGCACCTGCGCGGGCTGCGGGGACCCCTGCGCGAGCGGATCCTCGCGACCGTCCGCGCGGCGATGCGGGCGCAGGGCCGGTCGCTGACCGGCGGACAGGGGCAGGGCCTCACCCTCGGCGTCGAGACCGCCGTCGACGCGTTCGTCGAGGCGGTCGCCGATCCGGGCCGCGACCTCGCCGCCACCCGGGCGGTGTTCCACGCGCTCGGCCGCACCGAGTACCGGGAGGGCCACCGGGTGGACGCGCTGCGCACCGTCCTCACCCTCGGCGCCCGGGACATCTGGGCCTTCCTGGTGGAGCACGCCGGCCCGGCCGGCCCGGCACCGAGCGACCTGTACGTCATCGCCGGTGCGCTCTTCGGCTTCGCCGACGCCCTCGCCGGCGCGGCGGCGGAGGGGTACCTCGAGGAGCAGCGCGACGCCGCGCAGGACTGGGCGACCACCCGACGCCGGCTGATCACCCTGCTGGTGCAGCCCGAGGTCCCGGCGGAGAGCGCGCTGCACGCGGCGGCCGACGCGGCCCGCTGGCCGTTGCCCCGCAGCGTTGCCGTGGTCAGCGTCGACGGCACCGACGCCGAGCACCTGGCGCGGTCCATCGGCGGGGGCGCGATCGCCACCGTCATCGACGACGCGGTACGGCTCGTGCTGCCGACCCGGACA
>NZ_JAEVHN010000815.1:0-2461 GCF_016803375.1 Micromonospora sp. 4G55 | reverse complement strand
CGGGCCGGGGTCGCCGGGCACTCGACGTCGGCGGCCGGCAGCGCGACGGTCACCTCCAGGCCGCCACCGGAGCGGGCGAGCACCGTCACGGTGCCGCCGTGCGCGTCGCAGACCGCCCGGACGATGGAGAGCCCCAGCCCGGAGCCACGCGCCCCGGTCCGTTCGCGCCCACCCCGCCGGAACGGCTCGAACAGCCCCGGCACGTCGGCCTGGTCCACCTCGAACCCGGTGTTCCCCACCACCAGCCGCGACGTCCGCCCGTCGGTGTCGGTGCGCACCCAGAGCCGCCCGTGCAGGTGGTTGTAGCGGACGGCGTTCTCGATCAGGTTTCCGGCCAGCCGGTCCAGCAGCCCCGGGTCGCCGACCACCGGGGCGGGCCGCAGCGAGGTCTGCACCCGCAGCCCGATCCGCTCCACCTCCCGGGCCATCGCGGACAGCGCGTTGGCGGTGCCGGTGGCGAGGTCGCAGTCGGTACGCCGGGCCAGCCGGCGGCCGGTCTGCGCCTCGCTGCGGGCCAGCACCAGCAGCGCGTCCACCAGCCCGTTGGCCCGCTCCGAGGCGTCGCGCACCACGGTGGCCATCCGGCGGTACTCGGCGGTGTCCGCCTCGTCGTCGCTGAGCGTCACGTCGATCTCGGTACGCATCACGGCCAGCGGCGTGCGCAGCTCGTGCGAGGCGTTGGCCACGAAGCGTTTCTGCGACTCGAACGCGGCGGCGATCCGGTCGAGCATCGCGTCGAAGGTGCGCGCCAGCTCGGCCACCTCGTCGTCCGCGCCGGACCAGCCGATCCGCTGGTCGAGGGTGGCCTCGCCGAGGCGCTGCGCGGTGGCGGTGACCTGGTGCAACGGGCGCAACGCCCGACCGGCCACCAGGTACGCCCCGGCCACCCCGACCACGCTGATCGCCAGCAGCGCGACGAGCCCCTTCAGCAGCAGCTCCTGCGAGGCGGCGTCGACCAGCTGGCGCTGCCAGTCGGCGGCGTCCAGCGACCGGCCGTCGGCCAGCAGCACGGTGGTGCCCGGCCGCAGCTCGTCGCCCGGGCGCAGCGCGTCGCGGACCAGCAGCCAGGCCAGCACCACCAGGACCGCCCCGGCGCCGACCAGCAGCACCCCGTTGAGCAGGGTCAACCGCAGCCGCAGGGTGGGCCGCAGCCGGCGGCTCACGCGCTCACCTCGGCCGTGCGGTAGCCGGCGCCGACGACCGTCTCGATCAGTGGTGGATCGCCGAGCTTCTTGCGCAGGGTCATCACGGTGACCCGGACGATGGTGGTGAACGGATCGGTGTTGGCGTCCCAGACCCGCTCCAGCAGCTCCTCGCTGGAGACCACCGCGCCGCGCGCCTTGACCAGCTCGCAGAGGACGCCGAACTCCTTGTTGGTCAGGTCGACCGGCGCCCCGCCCCGGGTGACCACCCGGCGGGCCGGGTCGATCACCACGTCGCCGACCTCCAGCACCGGCGGGGCGGCCGGGGTGGCCCGCCGGCCGAGCGCCTGCACCCGGGCGACCAGTTCGTCGAAGGCGAACGGCTTGGGCAGGTAGTCGTCGGCGCCCAGGCCGAGCCCCTCCACCCGGTCGGCGACGCTGTCGCTGGCGGTCAGCATCAGCACCCGGGTCAGGGTGCCGGAGGCGGCCAGGTCGGCGCAGATCTGGTCGCCGTGCACGCCGGGCAGGTCCCGGTCGAGGACCACCACGTCGTACCGGGTGACGAAGGCGGCCTCGTGGCCGGTGTCGCCGTCGTACGCCACGTCGACAGCCATGCCGCGCTTGCGCAGCCCGCGCGCGATCGCGTCGGCGAGATTCCGCTCGTCCTCGACCACCAGCACCCGCATCCCGACCTCCTCGCCGACCTGCCCGACAACCTAGTGCCGGCCGCCAAACCGGCGTCACCGCCCGCCCGGGTCGTTGCAGGAAACCTCCGGGGTACGGGATGCTGCTGGCGCTGATCTACTCAAAGGACGGGCCCGTGACCGCGACACCGACCGGGCGGGACATCGCCTACCGGGGCTTCCGCCTCGCCGCCGACGCGCGCCTCGGCATCGGCGTCGGCGTTCGGTCGCACGCCGAAGGGCTGGAGCTGACCGACCCGGTCGACCGGCGCAAACACGACGGCGCGACGTACGAGGTGGGGAGCTGGACCGCTCCCCCGGTGCCGGCCGGCTTCGCGGTCGCGGAGGTGGTGCCCTCCTGGACGGCGCGGACGCCGCCCGGCTGCTGGGTCGAGGTGGAGCTGCGCGGCTGGCACGCGGACGCGCCGACCACCGGCTGGTACACGCTGGCCCGCTGGGCGGAGGGCGAGGAGCCGGTACGCCGCACCTCGGTGCCCGGGCAGCGGGACCCCGACGCCCGGGTGGACACCGACACGCTGGTGGTGGGCGAGGCCACGGTGACCGGCTGGCAGGTCCGGGTGACCCTGTGCGCCCGGTGGGCGCGACGACCGGCCCGGTGCTGCGCACGGTCGGCGC
>NZ_JAEVHN010000814.1:0-2468 GCF_016803375.1 Micromonospora sp. 4G55 | reverse complement strand
GGGGGGAGGGGGGTGAGGTCGGCGAAGATCGAGGCGCCGTCGCAGCCGGCGTGCAGGGGGTACCAGCGCGGGGTGCCCGGCGGGCGTTGCCCGCAGATGCCCTTGATCGTCTGCACGTCGAGCAGGCGTACGTGGGTCGGGTCGGCCACCGCGTTGACGTGCCCCCACCAGGGGCTCATCACGTGCAGCACGCCGCCCGGACGCAGTACCCGGTGGCACTCGTCCACCAGCGGCAGGAAGTCGATCAGGTGCTCCAGGATGTGTACCGCGAAGAAGACGTCGACCGAGTCGTCGGCCAGCGGTAGCGAGCCGGACAGGTCCGCCACGGCGTCCACCCCGTGCGCCGGGAAGATGTCCAGCCCCAGGTTGCTCGGGTACTGCTTCTGGCCGCCGCAGCCCAGGTCCACCACCACCGGCTCCCGGCCGCCCACGCCGACCCGGCACCACACGCCGTAGACGCCGGCCAGCCGGCCCACCAGGTCGCGGACCATCCGCAGCTCGGCCGGCTCGGCCACCGCACCGGTCAGGTGGGCGACCCCCCGGTCGAACCGCACGTCCACGGCGAGCCCTCGCAGCCGTTCGTCGTGGCGGACCTGGTCCGCCCAGGCCTCGGCGAGGAATCCGTCGATCGCCCGCAGCCGCTCGGCCGAGGGCGGCGTCTGTGCCAGCGCGACCATGGCCACCTCCCGCCGGCCGTTACCCGCATCGCCGCCCGGTATGCGTGGCGCGCCCGATCAGCCGGAAATTCAGCCAGAAATGGTGCGCCGGGCGGCTCGGCCGCCGCCCCGCATCCGCTGGCGTGGCGCCGTGCTCGCCTTCGGTCGCTTGAGGTGGTAGCGGTGCAGCTCGTTGTTGCCGGGCAGCGACGGGTCCTCGCTCATCGCCACCAGCTCCCAGCCCTGGTCGCCGGCCCGGTTCAGGTGGGCCAGCGCGGTGTCGCCGTACGGCGTGACGTCGACCATCGAGCCGTCCGGGCCGTACCAGACGAAGACGACCTCCCAGCCGATGTCGTTGGTGGCCGCCTGACGTCGCCGCACCAGCAGCGCGTACTCCCACTTGAGCATGGGGTCATTCTCACCCGCCGCGCGCCGGTCGGCACGGATCAATCCTCGGCGATCCGTCCGGCGTCCACCCGCAGCCGCCGGTTGACGCTCACCGCGTCCAGCATCCGCCGGTCGTGGGTCACCAGCAGCAGCGTCCCCGGGTAGTTGGCCAGCGCCGACTCCAGCTGCTCGATCGCCGGCAGGTCCAGGTGGTTGGTCGGCTCGTCGAGCACCAGCAGGTTGACTCCGCGCCCCTGCAACAGCGCCAGCGCCGCCCGGGTCCGCTCGCCGGGGGAGAGGGTCCCCGCCGGCCGCAGCACGTGCTCCGCGCGCAGGCCGAACTTGGCCAGCAGCGTCCGCACGTCCGCCGGGGTCAACTCGGGTACGGCGGCGCCGAACGCGTCCACCAGGGGCTGGTCGCCGAGGAAGAGCCCCCGGGCCTGGTCGACCTCGCCGACCACCACGCCCGGGCCGAGCGCGGCGTGCCCGGCGTCCAGCGGCAGCCGGCCCAGCAGCGCGGCGAGCAGGGTGCTCTTGCCGGAGCCGTTCGCCCCGGTGATCGCCACCCGGTCCGCCCAGTCGATCTGGAGGTCCACCGGACCGAGGGTGAAGCCGCCCCGGCGGACGACGGCGCCGCGCAGCGAGGCCACCACCGCGCCGGCGCGGGGCGCGGCGGCGATCTCCATCCGCAGCTCCCACTCCCTCCTCGCTCCTCGACCTGCTCCAGGCGCTCGATGAGCCGCTCGGTCTGCTTCGCCTTGGCGGCCTGCTTCTCGGTCGCCTCGGCCCGGAACTTGCGGCCGATCTTGTCGTTGTCGGTGGCCTTGCGCCGGGCGTTCTTCACGCCCTTCTCCATCCAGGCGCGCTGGGTGCGGGCCCGGGCCTCCAGCCCCGCGCGGGTGTCGGCGTACTCCTCGTAGTCGGCCCGGGCGTGCCGGCGGGCCACCTCCCGCTCCTCCAGGTACGCCGCGTACCCGCCGCCGTAGTGCCGGACCTGCTGCTGGACCAGGTCCAGCTCCAGCACCCGGGTCACCGTCCGGGTCAGGAACTCGCGGTCGTGGCTGACCAGCACCGTGCCGGCGCGCAGCCCGGTGACGAACCGCTCCAGCCGCTCCAGACCGGCCAGGTCCAGGTCGTTGGTGGGCTCGTCGAGCAGGAAGACGTCGTACCGGCTGAGCAGCAGCGACGCCAGCCCGGCCCGGGCCGCCTGGCCGCCGGAGAGGGCGGTCATCGGGTGGTCCAGGTCGACGGTCAGCCCCAGTTCCGCGGCGACCTGCTCCGCCCGCTCCTCCAGGTCCGCGCCGCCGAGACCGAGCCAGCGCTCCAGCGCGTCCGCGTACGCGTCGTCCGCGCCGGGCCCGCCCGCGGTCAGCCGCCTCGGTGGCCGCGTCCAGCGCGGCCTGCGCCGCGGTGACCCCGGTGCGC
>NZ_JAEVHN010000813.1:0-2472 GCF_016803375.1 Micromonospora sp. 4G55 | reverse complement strand
CGGCGGGAGCGGGGATCGCTTCGGCGGTGCCGTCCGCGCCGACCTGGTAGGCGGCCGCGGGTGCGTCGCCGACCGGGGGCGGGTCCGGGCGAGTCGCCCAATCGTCGTACGGCTCGCCACCCGCCACCGTCGGCGTGGCGTCATCGGGGGACGCCGGCGGGCTCGGGGGACGCCGGAGGTGGGCGTGGCCTCGTCGCCGCCGGCGGCCGGGAACTCGCCCGCGGCCCGGGCGGCGCGGGCGCAGTAGAAGGCACCGGAGCGGTAGTGCAGCAGGGCCGGATCGGTGGGGCGCAGCGCGGCGGCGACGGCGGCGTTGGCCTCGTGCCCGGCCGAGCCGATGGTGTAGAAGCCCTCCCCGAAACTGCGCAGCCAGCGGCCGGCCAGGTCGAGCTGGCGGCTGGTGACCTGGGCGTCGAAGAGGGCGAGCAGCTGGTGTCCGGTCAGCGCGGCGCCGTCGCGGACCGGCTGCGCCGGGTCACGTCGCCGCTCGGGCTCGGGCAGCGCGCCCAGGCTCTCCCGGAACCGGTCGTCGAGATGCTGCGGGGTGGTCACGTCGATCAGCATTACCGACGGAGGCCAGGGTCGCCCACTCGGACACGATCCGCCCGACCGCGCTCACTCCGGGCCGCACTGCTCCGGGCAGCCGCCGTCGGAGACCTTCCACACCAGCTCGCGCAGGGTGGCCAGCTCGTCGGTGCTCAGGCCGGCGAGCAGTCGTGAGTCGCTCATCACCCGGTGCACCCGCTCGCGCATCCGGCGGCCGGCGTCCGTCACGACCAGCGTCTTCTGCCGCCGGTCGGCCGGGTCGACCCGGCGCTCGACCAGCCCGGCCTGCTCCAGCTTGTCGACCAGCGCGGTCACGTTGGACCGGTCGCAGCGCAACTGCTCGGCGAGGTCGCGGGCGGGCAGCGGCCGGTCGGGGTCCAGCTCGTCCAACGCGCGGGCCGCCGCCGGGGTCAGCCCCAGGCCGCCGATTTCGACGTCCTGGTAATGCCGGATGGCGGAGGCGATGTGCATGATCCGGCGCACCGCGTCCCCGGCCAGCCCGGAGCGGTCGCCCAGGTCGGATCCGGTGGCGGCGGTGCTCTGCGTCATGTCTCACATCCTACTTGCGGGCAGATAGTTGAGCAGCTCTACTATTGGCAAGCTCACGCATCTGCGATCGAAAGGGTCCACCATGTCCGACCTCACCGTCCTCGCCATCTCCGGCAGCCTCCGCGAGGCGTCGTTCAACACGGCACTGATCCGCGCCGCACAGCGGCTCGCCCCGGCCGGTCTGACCATCGAGCAGTACGCCGGCCTCGGCGCGATCCCGCCCTTCAGCGAGGACGTCGAGCCCGAGCCACCGGCGGCCGTGACGGACCTGCGGGAGCGGATCGCCGCGGCGGACGCCCTGCTCATCGCCACCCCGGAGTACAACTACGGCGTACCGGGCGTGCTGAAGAACGCTCTCGACTGGGCGTCGCGCCCCAGCTTCCCGATCACCTCGTGGGTCTCCCCGCTGGCACACAAGCCGATCGCCATCGTCGGTGCCGCGCCGACCGGGATGGGCACCGTCCGCGCCCAGCTCCAGCTGCGCCAGCTCTTCCTCTGGACCGATTCCGCGGTGGTCACCAAGCCGGAGATCATCGTCAACAACGCCCACGAGAAGCTCGCCGCCGACGGCACCGTCAAGGACGAGACCACCGAGACCCTCCTGCGTGCCCTCCTCGACGCCCTCGCCACCAAGATCCGCCTGACGCAGCTCGCCGCCGCCACCGCCTGACGCGGGGCGCACCCCCTCTCCCCGGACGCACTTTCACGGAAAGCGTGGCTATTCCGCGCCGGATAGCCACGCTTCGTGAAAGAGGGCCTACGAGAGGGCCCGGGGGTGGCCCGCGGCCGGGGGAAGGGGTCAGGCGGGGAGGAAGGAGAGGCGGACCTGGGCGGGTGGGGTTGTCGCCGTTGGTGTCGACCAGGGTGAGGGACTGCCAGGTGCCCAGCGCCAGGCGACCGTCGAGCACCGGCAGGGTCGCGTACGGGGGCACGAACGCCGGCAGCACGTGGTCCCGCCCGTGCCCCGGCGAACCGTGCCGGTGCCGCCACCGGTCGTCGGTGGGGAGCAGGTCGTCCAGCGCCCGCAGCAGGTCGTCGTCGGATCCGGAGCCGGTCTCGATGATCGCCAGACCGGCGGTGGCGTGCGGCACGAAGACGTGCAGCAGCCCGTCGCCCTGGCCGGCGACGAACCGCTCGGCCTCGGCGGTGATGTCCTGGACGGTCGGCCGGGACCCGGTTCGGACGGTGATCACCTCACTGCGCATACGGCGCATTCTGCCGCACCGGCTCAGTAGCTGCCGCCGCCTCCGCCGTCCGAGCCGCCCCAACTCGATCCGCCGCCGTCCGAGCCGCCGAGCGAACCCGAGCCGCCGTCGCCCCAGAATCCGCCCCCGCCCCAGAAGCCGCCACCGTCGGAGCCGCCGCCCCGACCGGAGT
>NZ_JAEVHN010000812.1:0-2476 GCF_016803375.1 Micromonospora sp. 4G55 | reverse complement strand
AAGGCATGCAGGGCGGGCCGTGGGGCAAGGACGGCAAGGACGACAAGAACGGCAAGGACGATAAGAACGGCAAGGACGACAAGAACGGCAAGGACGACAAGAACGGCAAGGACGACAAGGACCTCGAGGCCGACGGCGGTGCGTTGCTGGTCGAGCGCGGCGGTAGCGCGCACCTGAAGAAGGTCACGCTGACCCGCAACAACGCCGAGGGCAACGGCGGCGCCATCGCCAACTTCGGCCGCGTCGACCTCGAGGACAGCGAGGTGGAGAACAACCACGCCCAGGAGAACGGCGGCGGCATCTTCAACCTCGGCGTCCTCAAGGTCACCGGATCCTCCGACCACCACGACTGGTTCTCCTACGACCAGGGCGGATCGGGCCGCGACGACAAGGGCGGGGACCGCCGCGACGACAAGGGCGAAGGCCGCCGCGACGACAAGGGCGAGGACCGCCGCGACGACAAGGGCGAAGACCGCCGCGAGCGACAAGGGCGAGTCCGCCAACGGTCAGGGTGGCTCCGCCGACGCCAGGGACGACTTCAGGGACGACTCCCACGACAAGCGTCACGAGTCGCGCATCGCCAACAACACCGCCGGCAAGAACGGCGGCGGCATCGCCAACGGCCGCGACAAGGACAAGGACAAGGACAAGGACCACGGCAAGGACAACGGCAAGAACGAGGAACACGGCAAGAACGAGGAACACGGCAAGGACGACAACTCCTGGCCGCGCTTCCAGGGCCGCGACGAGGCCGGCACCGTGGAGATCTTCAAGACCACCATCGAGGGCAACAAGGCCGACAAGAACGGCGGCGGCCTGTTCAGCTCCGGCGGCTTCGTCAAGATCGTCCTGTCGACCATCAAGGACAACACCGCCTGCGAGAACGGCGGCGGCATCTACGCCAAGGACACCACCCTCGACCTCGACAAGGTCACCGTCGCCAAGAACCACGCCAGCAAGGACGGCGGCGGCATCTACAACATCAGCGACGAACGCCGCAACGACAAGGACCACAACGGCAACAACGGCAACAACGGCTACAACGGCAACAACGGCAACAACGGCAACAACGGCAACGGCAACGGCAAGGACGACAAGAACGACAAGAACGACAAGGACGACGACGACAACAAGGCCAGCGCCACCATCTCCGACAGCAAGATCGTCGACAACAACGCCGGACGCTTCGGCGGCGGCATCTTCAACGGCAAGGCCGACGTCAAACTCGCCGAAGGCTTCCAGGACAAGAACGACAAGAACGACAACAACGACCACGACAACGACCGCGACCGCGACCGCGACGGCGCCCACCTCACCCTGCGCGACACCGAGGTCAAGGGCAACACCGCCCTCAACGGCGGCGGCATCTTCAACAACAAGGGCACCGTCACCCTGACCAAGACCCACGTCACCAAGAACACCGCCACCGACGCCTCAAAGCAGCACCGAGTCGCCGGCGGCATCCTCAACAACGACGGCAAGGTCCGCCTCGACGACAAGTCGACCGTGACCAACAACGACCCCACCAACTGCGCCGGCACCGTCAAGGACTGCTTCAACTGAGCCGACACACGACCAGGGAGTCCCTTCCCGCCCCGGCGGGAAGGGACTCCCTCACCCCTACCGGTACGCGTCGCCCCCGACGCCGCCCGTTCACGCGCTTTCGCCCTCCGCGACGCCCTTTGCCACCGGTGACACCTCTGCTGCACCGCCGTCCGCCGTGCTGTTGGCTGCACCGCCCGCATACCTAATGTGGGCTTTTTTCGTATACGCCCACGAGGTGAAGAAGGTTCTCATACGTTGTTGTTCAGCAGCTACAACCGATTTGTAGCGAAGGCCGCCTCGCCGTGGCGAAGCGACCTTGTCGGGTACAAGGAGAGGGCAGAGAGCTCTGATGTCCAACTACCTTCGCAATAACGATGACGTCACCCGTGAGACGGCCTCCCCGTTCCGTCGTCGTCGGCTCTGGCTCGCCACCGGCGTCATGGGCCTGACGGGCGCGGTCAGCCTCGCCGGTGTGGCCTACGCGACCACCGGGGTCACCGGCTCCCACCGGCTCGCCGATGTGAAGTGGTCGACCGCCCAGCAGCTCACCAAGGA
Organism: Micromonospora sp. 4G55; assembly: GCF_016803375.1. Taxonomy (NCBI): domain Bacteria; kingdom Bacillati; phylum Actinomycetota; class Actinomycetes; order Micromonosporales; family Micromonosporaceae; genus Micromonospora; species Micromonospora sp. 4G55. The sequence continues at coordinate 376 of NZ_JAEVHN010000812.1, read as the reverse complement.
CGACGCCCGGGGCGAGGACCGGGACCGGGACAAGGACCGGGACAGGGGCGAGGACCGCCGGGACCGGGACAAGGACCGGGATCGTGACGAGCACGGTCGGGTGCGGGAGGTGCCCTGTGACGACGAGAAGCTGATCGAGGCTGTCGATCTGGCGAACCGGGATCACGGTGGCACGTTGAAGCTGGCCAAGGACTGCACCTACGAGCTGGACGGGCACGACCGGAAGTCCGGCACGGGCCTGCCGACGATCAAGCAGGAGATCACCATCAAGGGTGAGGGCTCCACGATCAAGCGGGACTCCGAGCAGACGTTCCGGCTGTTCCGGGCGCCGACGGCGGCGACCTGACCCTGAACGGACGTCACGCTCAAGGGCGGC
>NZ_JAEVHN010000811.1:0-2481 GCF_016803375.1 Micromonospora sp. 4G55 | reverse complement strand
CACCGTCGTTGGTCGGCCCGGTACGCGGACCGGGCGGGAGGCCACGGGCAGGGCCGGCCGGCCCCGAACGGGCGTCGTCGGGCCACGGGTCACGGCCGGTCTCGGGCGAGGTGGAGGGAAACACGCCCCGATCGTGCCAGACCAGGTGGCTCCGGCGGAGGTCACGGTTTCGGCAACGTTAAAACCTGCGGCGCGATCATGGGCACATCCGACAAACAGGAAAGGACGAGCGGAGCTCACCTGGGCCATCGGTTACGCTCAAGCCGTTACCCGCCCGTCAGCGACGCCGGGACCCACGCTAGTTCGCAGCGCCACGCCCCCCGGGCTGCCGCTGGTCGCGCGCGGCTTCGCCGCCGCCGGACGGAGGTGATCGTGTGGAGATCCTGTTGCTGGTGACCGCGCGCGCAGGTGAACCATCGGCAGTGCTGCCGGCGCTCGACCTGCTGCCGCACTCGGTCCGCACCGCACCCCGTGACGTCCGCACCCTGGTCGCCGGTCCGAGCCCGGACGCGGTGCTGGTGGACGCGCGGTCCGAGCTGAGCGAGGCGCGGGCTACCTGCCGGATGCTGCACGCCACCGGCCTCGGCGTGCCGCTGGTGGCGGTGGTCACTGAGGCGGGGCTGATCGCGTTGAACGCCGACTGGGGCGTGGACGACGTCATCCTGGCCAGCGCCGGCCCGGCCGAGGTGGAGGCCCGGTTGCGCCTCGCGGTCGGCCGGCTCAGCAACGCCACCGCCGGCGCCGGCGGCTCGATCCGGGCCGGCGAGCTGACCATCGACCCGGACACCTACGCGGCCAAGCTCAAGGGCCGGCCGCTCGACCTCACCTACAAGGAGTTCGAGCTGCTGAAGTTCCTGGCCCAGCACCCGGGCCGGGTCTTCACCCGGGACCAGCTGCTGCGCGAGGTCTGGGGATACGACTACTTCGGCGGCACCCGGACGGTGGACGTGCACGTCCGGCGGCTGCGGGCCAAGCTCGGCTCGGAGTACGAGTCGATGATCGGCACGGTCCGCCAGGTGGGCTACAAGTTCGTGGTCCCGCCGTCGCGGTCGCTGCCGGACGCGGAGCACACCCCGCGGCCGGTCCGGGCGGAGCACGCCTGATCACCGCTCGGCACGATCGGGCCACATCGCCGGTTTGAGCCGCGACCGTCGCGGTTCCACCCGTCCGGAGCACTGTTTCCGATCCGCCCTTTTTGCCCCTCTTGTCGGCCTTATTCTCAGGGCGAGTTGACGGCGAGAGGGGCGACGGTGCGTGCACTGACCACGGGGGCGACGAGGGGACCGGCCCACGGTCCACACCGGCGGTGGCGCTGATGGGCGCCCGGAGCACCGGCCGCGCCGTGGGCGTCGTCGTCCTCGTGCTGGCCGCCCTGCTCGGCTCCGCGTACGCGCTCGGCCGGAACCTGCTCCCCGACCAGCCCCGCTCCCGAACCGGCGTCACGGCCAGCGTCCACGACACCGAGTACGGCGACCAGTCGCCCGGGTCCGACATCCCCACCGACGCCCCGTCGGGCCGGGCCGAGGCCGGCCAGGAGCCCGACGCCCGTCGCCCGACCGAGAACCCGGACGACGGCCTGTTCGGCAGTCGGGTGACCACCGGCTCCCCCGAGGTGGCGCTCACCTTCGACGACGGGCCGGACCCGCGGTACACCCCGCAGGTGCTGGAGATCCTCCGCGAGTTCCACGTCCGGGCCACCTTCTGCGTGGTCGGCGAGAACGTGCAGGCCCACCCGGACCTGATCCGGGCGATCGCGGCCGACGGGCACACCCTGTGCAACCACTCCTGGCAGCACGACGTGCAGCTGGGCCAGCGCTCCCCCGCCACGATCCGCGCCGACCTGCTGCGGACCAACCAGGCGATCCACGACGTCGTGCCCGATGCCCCCATCGCCTGGTACCGGCAGCCCGGCGGCGCCTGGACGCACTCGGTGGTGTCGGTCGCCCGGGAGCTGGGGATGATCTCGCTGCACTGGGACGTGGACCCGGCGGACTGGGAGGCGCCCGGCGCCGCCCGGATCGCCACCCAGGTCACCCGCGGCGTCGGGCCCGGCTCGATCGTGCTGTTGCACGACGCCGGCGGGGACCGGCAGGGGACGGTCGACGCGCTGCGTCACATCCTGCCCGACCTGACCAGCCGCTTCCGCCTGGAGGCACTGCCGGTCGACGGCACCACCTGAGCCCCCGCGCCGATGGGGCTACGGTGACGGGGTGAGCAGCGCGGAACCGACGACCGACCGGGTGGCCCGGGCCGACCGACTCGCCCCGGCCGAGGTGGCCGAGGCCCTGGCGCTGGCCCGCCTCGCCGGCGACGCCGACGGCGCGGACCCGTTCGACGAGCACACGCTGCTGCGGCTGCGGGACCCGGAGGCGCCGGCCGTGCACCTGACCGCCCGCGCCACCGACGGCACCCTGACCGGGTACGCCCACGTGGACACCTCCGACCCGGCGGCCGGCGTCGGCGCGGAGCTGGCGGTCCATC
>NZ_JAEVHN010000810.1:0-2484 GCF_016803375.1 Micromonospora sp. 4G55 | reverse complement strand
CCGGTCCCTCGCCCTGCTGGAGCCCATCGGCGACCCGGTCGGCATGGCCGGCGCGTGGGACAGCCTCGGCTACGCCTACCGGCACGTCGACCTCCACCACGTGTCCGTCCATCCCGACCGCCTTTCTACAACTGTAGAAGTTCATACTACAGCTGTAGAACACCGACGAGGAGGCCCGGATGAACGGTCGGTCCGCGCGGGTGGCGGCGTTGGCCGACGCGGCGATCGCGCTGCTCGCCGAGGGCGGAATGCGAGCGTTGACCCACCGGGCCGTCGACGCCCGGGCCGGGGTGCCGGTCGGCACCACGTCGGCGTACCTGCGGACCCGGCAGGCGCTGATCGAGGCAGTGGTACGCCGCCTGGTCGACCTGGACCGCGCCGACCTGATGGACCGCGAGCTACCCACCGCCGCGCCGGCCCCCGGGCCGCCGCCGCGGCTCACCCCGGCCGACCTCGACCACCTCGCGGTGGCCACGGCGCAGGTGCTGGACCGCTGGCTCACCACCGGCCGGGACCGCAGCCTCGCCCGCTACGCCTGCCTGCTGGAAGCCGTGCACCGACCCGAACTGCGGCCGATCCTGGCGCACGGCACCGTGCTGCGCGAGCAGGCCCGGGCGCTGCTGGCGGACGCGGCGCGGCGGACCCACGGCGGCAGGGCGACCAGTTCGTCGCCTTCGTCGACGGGCTGCTCTTCGACCGCCTCGTCGCGCCGGCGCGCTCAGCGCGCCGCCGCCCGGCAGCCCCGGAGAGCCGCGAGGACCTGCGCTCCGCCGTCCGCGCCCTGCTCCGCGCCTTCACCGGCGCCTGACCTGTCCGACCGGCCGGGTGTCCGGTCCTCGGCCGGCCGTGATCGCCTCGCGGTCGGCCGAGGATGGTGGAGCGACGGCCCCGGCGGTGAGTTCGGTCAGGCGACCGGGGTGCGGGTGCGGTGGTCGCGGGGGCTGATGCCGCGTACCCGGCGGAAGGCGGTGCTCAGCGCGAACGGGCTGCCGTAGCCGACCCGGCGGGCGACCGCGCCGAGGGCGGCGTCCGGTTCGCGCAGCAGGTCCGCCGCGAGGCTCAGCCGCCAGCCGGTCAGGTAGGCCATCGGCGGCTCGCCGACCAGCTCGGTGAAGCGGCGGGCCAGCGCGGCCCGGGACACCCCGACCTCGGCGGCCAGCGACGCCACCGTCCAGGGGCGCGCCGGATCGTCGCGCAGCAGGCGCAGGGCCGGTCCGACCACCGGGTCGGCCGCCGCCGCGTACCACGAGGGGGTGGCGCCGGGCCGGTCGAACCAGGTCCGCAGCACGGCGATCAGCAGCAGGTCGAGTAGCCGGTCGAGGACGGCCTCCTGGCCGGGGGAGTCCCGCACCACCTCGTCGGCCAGCAGCCCGACCAGCGGGCTGTGCCACTCGTCGGCCCGGACCACCAGCAGCGTGGGCAGTGCGGCGAGCAGCCGCCGGTTGACCTCGCCCGGCAACTGGTACGTCCCGGTCAGCAGCGCCGTCTGGCCCGGCGTGCCGGTGCCCCAGGTGCGTACCCCCGCCGCCGGGGTGGTGGTCAGCGGCTCGCCCCGCAGGGTGGTGCACCGCTGGCCGGGGTGGATGACCACCTGCGGCGCGGTGGCCGGGTCGTCGGCGACGGTGTACGCGTCCGGGCCGCGCAGCACCGCCACGTCCCCGGGATGCAGCAGCTCGGCGGCGCTGTCGTCGGGCACCACCCAGGCGGTGCCGCGCACCACGGCCACCACGGTCAGCGGCGCGCGGTCCTCGATCCGCAGCGCGAACGGCGGATCCAGCAGCGAGCGGAGCAGGAACGCGCCCCGGGCGCGGGGGCCGTCGAGCAGGCCGGTCAGCAGATCCACGGTGGTGAGCGTAGACGCCCGCGTATGCCCGCCCGACGGCGAACCATTCAGCGTCTCACCGCCGATCGGTCGACCGCATCCGTCCTCGACGCGCCGGCAGGACCGGTCGACGGGCCGCCGGGCGTACGCGGCGGAGGTGGCCGGGGCCCGGCGGCCCTGACCCGCCGGCCGGGCTACGGTGGGGCCCGAACGGGGCGAGGAGGCGGCGATGGTCCGGTGGGGCTGGTTCCGGGAAGCCGCCGGGCGGCTTCGGCAGGGCTGGCTGCCGGTGGTCGAGACGACCCTGGCCGCGACGGTGGCGTGGGTCCTGGCCACCCGGCTGGTCGGCCACCCGCAGCCGTTCTTCGCCCCCGCCGCCGCGCTGATCGTCCTCGGCCAGGCCCGGGGCCAGCGGGTCCGCCGGGCGGTCGAGGTGCTGCTCGGGGTCGCGGCCGCGTCCTCGTCGCCGACCTGGTGGTGCAGGCGCTCGGGCCGCAGACCAGCTGGACGGTGTTCACGGTCATCCTGCTCACCATCGCGCTCGCGGTGGCGGTCGGGGCGAGCACGGTCGCCGTGGTGCAGGCCGCGGTCTCCGCCCTCTACCTGGTGGTGGTCTCGCCACCGACCGAGTCGCTGGTGCCGTTCCGGTTCGTCGACGCGCT
>NZ_JAEVHN010000809.1:0-2486 GCF_016803375.1 Micromonospora sp. 4G55 | reverse complement strand
GCGCCCATGACCCGTGGCGGCCCGCGGCCGGGCCGCCGGGGCGGACAGAAGCGCTGCGCCAGGAACCGCACCGTTCCTGACGCAGCGCCCCCGGTCTTCGGGTGGGGCCGGCCGATCTCACCCCACGATGCGGTCCGACGGTGGGGTGAACTGGCGGGTGGGTGCGCCCTTCAGTCCGTCGCGCAGCGTCTCGGCGACCGCGGCGACGGGGACCTGGGACTGGCCGTCACCCACCGCGTTGAACGGGTTGTCGGGGTCGGCGATGAAGCTCGCCGCCGCCAGTTCGGGCGTGTAGGCGACGAACCAGGCCGACCGGGTGCTGTCCGTGGTACCGGTCTTGCCGGCCACCGGGCGGCCCACCGTGCCCCGGACGCTGTCCGCCGTCGACCAGCCCCCGCAGCTGCCCTTCGCCGGGGTGTCCCCGGTCGGGCAGCGGGCGGCGTCGGTGGCGGCTCGGGCCGCGTCCGCGCTCACCACCTGCCGGCAGCGCGGCTTGGCCACCTCCCGCTGGATGCCGGACGCCGTCCGGTAGGTCGCCGGCGTGCCGTCCCGGTTGGTGATCGACAGGACCGGCATCGCCTCGCAGTACCGGCCGTCGGCGGCGATCGCGGCGTACGCGTTGGCCAGCTCCAGCGGGGTGGCGTCGGAGACGCCCAGGGTGAACGCGCCCCACTTCTTGGCCTTGGCCGGGGAGGCGTGGTCCCGGTCCACGTCGGTACGCCAGCGCAGCCCGAGCTGCTCGGCGAGCCGAACCCCCTTGTCCGCGCCGATCTGCTCCTCCAGTTGGACGAAGTAGGTGTTCACCGACTTGCCGAAGCCGGACCACATGGTCTGCCGGCCGGTCATCGCCCCGCTGGCGTTGGACGGGGCCCAGCCGTCGTAGACCCTCGACTGGTATCGGTAGGGCGAGTTGTACTCGGTGGACAGCGTCATCCCGGCGTCCAGCGCGGCGAGCATCGGGAACATCTTGAACGTCGATCCGGCCTGGTAGCCGGGGAGGCTGCCGCCGCCGAGCAGGGGCGCCACCGTGTTCGGGTAGTTCGCCTTGACGTTGGGGCCGGCCTCCGGGTTGGAGCTGGACGGGTTCTCGCTGAGGTCCAGCGAGTACGTCCGGTTCACCGCCATCGCCTTCACCCGGCCGGTGCCCGGTTCGGCCACCACGATGCCGTTGGCGAAGGGGCTGCCGACGCCGTCCTTCGCGCCGACGTTCTTCTCCGCCGCCGACTGGATCTTCGGGTCGAGACTGAGCACGATCCGGTAGCCGCCCCGGCGCAGCTTGTCCATGCGCTCCAGCCGGTTCTCGCCGAACGCGGACTGCGCGCTCCACCAGTTCTTGACGTAGTCGCAGGCGAAGCCCCAGGTCTGGTACTGGCTGGGCAGTGAGGTGCAGTCGTTGGCCGGGGTCGTCACCCGGGTCCGGATGGGCTCCGACCGGGCCGCCGCCGCGGCGTCCGGGGAGAGGTAGCCGAGCTGGGCCATCCGGTCGAGCACGTAGTTGCGCCGGCCGGTGGCGTCCTTCTGGTCCGAGGTGATCGGGTCGTACTCGGAGGGGGACTTGACCAGCCCGGCGAGGGTGGCCGCCTCGACCGGGGTGAGGGTGGCCGGGGTCTTGGAGAAGAAGATCTGCGCGGCGGCGTAGATGCCGTACGCCCGGTGACCGAAGTACGCCGAGTTGAGGTAGCGCTCCAGGATCTCCTCCTTGGTCAGCTCCTTCTCGATGTCCAGGGCCATCCGCATCTCCTTGACCTTGCGCAGGCTGGTCTGCTGGGTGGCCTCCTGGACCTCCTTCGGGGTCTTGGCGCTGTCCCGCAGCGCCATCCGGACGTACTGCATGGTCAGGGTTGAGGCGCCCTGGGAGACGCCGCTGGAGCGGGCGTTGGCCACGAAGGCGCGGGCGACGCCCTTCGGGTCGACGCCGTGGTGCTGGTAGAAGCGGTTGTCCTCGGCGGCGACGATCGCCTGCTGGATGTTCGGCGACATGTCCGACAGCTTCGTGTACTGCCGGTACTCCTCGTAGAACATGGTCAGGATCGTCTTGCCGTCCGGGGCGTAGAGGTACGACGTCTCGGCGGGCAGCGCGGTGCGCAGGATGCTCGTCTTCTGTTCCACGGCGTGCGCGGTGGCCTTGGCGCCGAGGCCGGTGAACGCGGCCAACGGATAGGCCACGGCGGCGACGACGATGCCGGCGATGAGCCCGGCGCGAAGGAGCGGAACGGTACGACCAGCGGCAGCAAGGGGTCGGTTGCTCACAGGGTCAAGTTATGACATTTCCGATTCGGAAATGAGAAGAATTCATAAACGGGCGAGACTGTCGCCGGGCGGTGACGCGACCCACGTCGGGATCCGCTGTCCCGTACGGCGGCTTCCCGGCAGGATCACGGACATGCATGGTCAGCTGATCGAGTGCCGCCGGGCACCGGGAACGAACCGGACCTGGGGCACCACGGGGACGCCGAGGCAACCCCGGGCCTGGTCGACCGTGGCCG
>NZ_JAEVHN010000808.1:0-2493 GCF_016803375.1 Micromonospora sp. 4G55 | reverse complement strand
GGCACCCGGGCGTCGCTGGCCGCGGCGGCGGTGTGCAGCTGCACGGTGGCCAGGCGGAACGCCCGCTCCAGCGGCCCGGCGCTGACGTCGACGAACTGCATCCGCGAGTACGGCACGATGGAGAGTCGCCGGACCAGCAGCCCGTGCCGGACCAGCAGGTCGTTCTCGCGCTCGGCGTAGCCCCAGGCGCGGACGGCCCGGACGATCGCCACCGCCCGCCAGGCGCCGAGCAGCAGCACCAGCGCGAACGCGACGCCGAAGGCCCAGTGACCGCTGAGCGCCCAGCCGAGGCCGAGACCGGCCAGCACCACGGCCAGCAGCAGCGCGAGCCGGAGCAGCTCCACCCAGATCAGGTCGCCGGAGATGCGCTGCCACCGGACGGTGTCCGGCCAGGGTTCCAGGGCGCTGACCGGACGCTGAGGTGGCTCGGCGCCGGTCACCGGGAAGATCCGCTCTGCGCGCTCACCGTTCGAGCGTATGCGATCCCGGCAGTGGTGCGACCTCGCGCAGGAAGCCGCGCGCGTCGAGGAAGTCGCCGAGGGAGGTCCGGTGCTGCGGGCAGGCCAACCAGGTCTTGCGCCGCTCCGGGTCGTGCAGGCGGGGATTGTTCCAGCGCAGCGCCCAGACGGCGGGAGCGCGGCAGCCTCGGGCCGAACAGATCGCTGCCTCGTCGGCGGTGCTGGAGTCGGTCACCCGGGGCAGTCTAGGCCGGGGTGCCGGAAGTTTGAGCGCCGGGCGACCACGGGGGGAGCCGCCCGGCGACGGGGTGAATCGTACACGCGCCGGACCCCTGTATGTCCACCCTCGTTCAGCGATTCGGCGAACGGGACGGCGCGGCGGAAATCGCTTCTCCCTCCATCGGCTCTCAGCCAGGCATGGGAGTCTTGATACGCATCACGCCGCGACGACCGATCATGCTGTGGAGGACCGGTGGCCCAGCCGACCACGCCCGACGCCCCGACCCCGAACGGGGCGGCCCCCGAGACGCCCACGCCGGTGAGCACACCGGTGAGCACGCCGGCGGAGGATGCCAGCCTGCTGGAACGGGCGCTGTTCGAGATCAAACGGGTCATCGTCGGCCAGGACCGGATGGTGGAGCGGATGTTCGTCGCGCTCCTCGCCCGGGGTCACTGCCTGCTGGAGGGCGTACCGGGGGTGGCCAAGACGCTGGCGGTGGAGACCCTGGCCAAGGTGGTCGGCGGCGACTTCGCCCGGGTGCAGTTCACCCCGGACCTGGTGCCCGCCGACATCATGGGCACCCGGATCTACCGGCAGTCCAGCGAGAAGTTCGACGTGGAGCTGGGCCCGGTCTTCGTCAACTTCCTCCTCGCCGACGAGATCAACCGGGCTCCGGCGAAGGTGCAGTCCGCGCTGCTGGAGGTGATGAGCGAGCGGCAGGTCTCCATCGGCGGCGAGACGCACCGGGTGCCGAACCCGTTCCTGGTGATGGCCACCCAGAACCCGATCGAGCAGGAGGGCGTCTACCCGCTGCCGGAGGCGCAGCGGGACCGGTTCCTGATGAAGATCGTGGTCGGCTACCCGACCGACGCCGAGGAGCGCGAGATCGTCTACCGGATGGGCGTCGCCCCGCCGGAGCCGGCGCAGGTCTTCACCACCGACGACCTGATCGCCCTGCAGCAGAAGGCCGACCAGGTCTTCGTGCACAACGCGCTGGTCGACTACGCGGTCCGGCTGGTGCTGGCCACCCGTACGCCGGCCGAGCACGGGATGCCGGACGTCGCCCGGCTCATCCAGTACGGCGCCAGCCCGCGCGCCTCGCTCGGCCTGGTCCGGGCCACCCGGGCGCTGGCCCTGCTGCGCGGCCGCGACTACGCGCTGCCCCCAGGACGTGCAGGACATCGCGCCGGACATCCTCCGGCACCGGCTGGTGCTCAGCTACGACGCGCTCGCCGACGACGTGCCCGCCGACCACGTGGTGCACCGGGTCATGTCGACGATCCCGCTGCCCTCGGTGGCGCCCCGCCAGCAGGCGACCCCGGTGCCGCCGGTCAGCGCGCCGCCGGGTGCCGGCTGGCCCGGGCAGCGGCCGTGACCTCACCCGTGCGCCCGCCCGACGCCGGCGGCGAGCGGACCGAGGCGGTGCTGTCCCGGTTGCAGTTGCTGGTCACCCGCAAGCTCGACGGCCTGCTCCAGGGCGACTACGCCGGACTGCTGCCCGGCCCGGGCAGCGAGGCGGGGGAGTCGCGGGAGTACCGGCCCGGCGACGACGTACGCCGGATGGACTGGCCGGTCACCGCCCGAACCACCATGCCGCACGTGCGGCGGACGGTGGCCGACCGGGAGTTGGAGACCTGGCTCGCGGTGGACCTGTCGGCGAGCCTCGACTTCGGCACCGGGCGCTGGCTCAAGCGGGAGGTGGTGATCGCCGCGACCGCCGCCCTGACCCACCTGACGGTGCGCGGCGGCAACCGGATCGGCGCGTGATCGGCACCGGCGCGGAGAGCGTGGCGCCCGCCGGCCGCTGGCGCGCCG
>NZ_JAEVHN010000807.1:0-2494 GCF_016803375.1 Micromonospora sp. 4G55 | reverse complement strand
ACGGCGATGACCACCTCCCGCCCGCCGTCGGACTCCGCGGTCAGGCTCTGCCCCCGCGCGGCCAGCGCCACCGCCGGCGTACGCGGCGCGGGGGCGCCCCAGCACCGTGCCGTCGGGCAGGAAGACGGTGACCGGCCGCCCCGACTCGGCGACGAGTTGCTCGACGTGATCCGGACGTGCCGAGCTCGGCGGCCCTGGACGGCGATGACCACCTCCCGCCCGCCGTCGGACTCCGCGGTCAGGCTCTGCCCCCGCGCGGCCAGCGCCACCGCCGGCGTACGCGGCGCGGGGGCGCCCAGCACCGTGCCGTCGGGCAGGAAGACGGTGACCGGCCGCCCCGACTCGGCGACGAGTTGCTCGACGGTGATCCGGACGGTGCCGAGCTCGGCGGTGCCGACCACCGGCACCAGGCTCTGCGCGTCGGCCGTCGCGCGCACGGTCGCCCGGTCCTCGGCGACGGTGCGGACCAGCAGCGCCAGCGGCACCAGGAAGGCGATCAGGGTGAGCACGCTGACCGACGCGACCAGCAGGGCCAGCCGTCGTCTCACCCGACGGTCCCGGGCGGCGGCGCCAGCCGCACGCCGACGCCGCGGACGGTGTGCAGGTAGCGGGGCTGCTGGGCGTTCTCGCCGAGCTTGCGGCGCAGCCAGGACAGGTGCACGTCGACGGTCTTGTCGGCGCCGCCGTACGGGATCCGCCACACCTCGGTGAGCAGCTCCCGCTTGGTCACCACCTGCCCGGGCCGGCCGGCCAGGTGGTGCAGCAGGTCGAACTCGCGCGGGGTCAGCTCCACCGGGACCCCGTCCAGGCTGACCAGGCGGGTACGCGGGTCGATCCGCAGTCCGCCGACCACCAGCGCCGGGTCGGCGTCCCGGTCCTCCGGGGCGGCCCGCCGCAGCACCGCGCGGGCCCGGGCGTCCAACTGCGCCGCGGTGAACGGCTTGACCACGTAGTCGTCCGCCCCGGCGTCGAGGATCCGGACGATCTCCCGCTCGTCGTCGCGCGCGGTGGCCACGATGACCGGCACGGAGCTGACCGCCCGGAGCATCCGCAGCAGCTCGGCACCGTCCAGATCGGGCAGTCCCAGGTCGAGCACGACCAGGTCCGGCCGGTCCTCGAGCGCGTCCCGCAGGCCGGTCAGGGCGGTGGAGGCGGCGGCCACGGCGTGCCCGCGGTCGCGCAGCGCGCGGATCAGCGGCGTACGGATGGTGAGATCGTCCTCGATCAGCAGCAGGCGGGCCACACCTGGCAGGCTAATCCGCGCCGCCGCTGCCGGCCGCCCGCCGCAACCCTCCCTTAACCCTGCCCTGGGCGCGCCGCAACCCGACGTCGGGCAGACTCGGGGAATGCCCGGTCGCCCCCTGCTCGCCGTGCTCGGTTGGCTCGCCACCGCGGTCGCCGCGCTGCTCATCGGCCTGGCGGCGATCCGGCTGGTCGGCGAGAGCATCAGCGGCACCCCGGGTGGCGTACGCAGCCAGGAGGAGGTGCGGCGGGCGCTCGCGACGGCGCCACCCGTCCGCCGGCCGGGGTCCACCCCGCCGGCCGCCGGCCCGACACCCTCAGGCGTCGCCGTCACCTCGACCGCGGGCGCGCGTCGGGGTGCTGGGCCACCAGCGGCGGGACAGCGGTGGCCGAGTGCGGGGCCGTCGGGGGGTGCGGCTGGTCTCCTGGGCGCCGGCGCAGGGCTACCGGGTCCGCGATGTCGACCGGGGACCGGACGAGCACGTCGAGGTCCGCTTCGCCGGCCCGGAGGGCGAGGACGAGCTGAGGGTGGTCTGCGTCGGTTCCCCGCCCGTGCCCCAACGCCGCCACTGAGCCCGGACACGGGCGCACGGCGCCGCCCGACCCCTGGGTCGTCACGTCGCCGCGCTCCGGCCGTCTCCCACCACCGCAGCCCTTCGGCGGTACGCCAGCGGGGACCTGGCTCGACAGCCGCGCGTACGCAGCCGTCAGTGTGGTCGATGCCCGTTGCGCGGGGCGGCAAACCTCCGGCGGGTGGGGAATTCCACGATCTGCGAGTCCCGGCGTGACGGAGGCCCGGGCCGGGTATGAGCGCGCCATGGAGCATTTCACGATCGCGACCGTCGCCCAGAAGAGCCCGGACTTCCGCCGGGTGCTCTGGACCGGTGAGAAGACCCAACTTGTGATCATGACCATCCCGCCGGGCGGCGAGATCGGTGAGGAGGTGCACGACGGGATCGACCAGATCCTGACCTTCGTCAGCGGTACCGGCGAGGCGCGGGTGGCGGGGGAGACCAGGGAGGTCGTCCAGGGCGATCTGGTGGTGGTGCCGGCCGGCACCAAGCACAACTTCGTCAACACCGGGCCGAACCCGCTGGTGCTCTACACCGTCTACGGCCCGCCAGAGCACGCCGACCAGGTGGTGCACCGGACGAAGGAGGAGGCCGACGCGGCGGAGGCGGCCGGCGAGGACGAGCCGCCGACGTCCGTGACCGCCCCGGCGGCGGTCCACCGGCCCCGCCCGACCGGCCCG
>NZ_JAEVHN010000806.1:0-2500 GCF_016803375.1 Micromonospora sp. 4G55 | reverse complement strand
ATCTCGCCCTGCCCCAACGACACGTTCGTCTTCGACGCCCTGGTGCACGGCCGGGTGCCCGGCGCGCCGCCGGTCGAGGTGACCTACGCGGACGTGGACGTCACCAACACGGCCGCCGAGCGGGGCGCGTTCGACCTGGTGAAGGTGAGCTACGCGGCACTGCCCTGGCTGCTGGACGACTACCACCTGCTGCCCTGCGGCGGGGCGCTCGGCCGCGGCTGCGGCCCGCTGGTGCTCACCCGCAGCGCAGCCGGCAACGAAGCGACCGGGGCCGAGGCGGCCGGGGTCGGAGCCGGGGCCACCGGAGCCAGTGCCAGCCGGCCGGACCGGGCCGACCTGAGCGGGGCCACGGTGGCGGTGCCGGGCGACCGGACGACCGCGTACCTGCTCTTCCGGCTCTGGTCGGCGGAGCGGCCGCCGGCGCGGATCGAGGTGGTGCCGTTCCACGAGATCATGCCGGCGGTGGCCGCCGGAAAGTACGACGCGGGGCTGGTCATCCACGAGGCGCGGTTCACCTACCACCGGCACGGGCTGACCGCGCTGGTGGACCTGGGCGAGTGGTGGGAGGGCGACACCGGGCTGCCGATCCCGCTCGGCGCGATCCTGGCCCGCAAGGGCGCCGTCGACCCGGTGGCGGCGGCCGGCTGGATCCGGGAATCCGTCCGCCAGGCCTGGGCCGACCCGGCCGCCAGCCGGGACTACGTGCTCTCGCACGCGCAGGAGATGGAGCCCGACGTGGTGGACCGGCACATCGGCCTCTACGTCAACGAGTTCACCGCTGACCTGGGGGACGCGGGCTTCGCCGCCGTGGAGGCGCTGCTGGGCCGGGCCGCCGACGCCGGGCTGATCCCACAGACCCCCAGCCCGAAGACCTCCGGCCCTCAGACCTCCAGCTCGCGCGCCACCGCGTGGACCAGCTGAGCGACCTTCTGCGCGGTCTTCTTGTCCGGGAACCGGCCCCGGCGCAGGTCCGGCTGGACCTTCGCCTCCAGCACCTTGATCATGTCTTCGACCAGGCCGTGCAGCTCCTCGGCCGGGCGCCGGCGCAGCTCCGCCATCGACGGCGGCGCGTCCAGCAGCTTGACCCCCATCGCCTGGGCGCCCCGGCGGCTGTCCACCACGCTGAAGTCGACCCGCTGCCCACCCTTCAGGTCGGTGACACCCGCGGGTAGCGCGCCCTTGGGCAGGAACACGTCGCCACCCTCGTCACTGGTGACGAACCCGTATCCCTTGGCCGCGTCATACCACTTCACTCGACCCGTCGGCACCTGAGAACCCCTGCTTCGCTTGAGACGTCTACTGCTGCCTCAAGGCTAGCCCGATGATCCGGTCCAGCGCCGCCGGGAATCCGGTGAGATCATCCAACACCTGGTACGCCCCGGCGGCCCGCAGCTCGTCGGTGCTGCACGGTCCGCTGGCCACCCCGACGCCGGGCACCCCGGCCGCGCCCGCCGCCGCCATGTCCGCCACGTGGTCGCCGACGTAGAGGGTCGCGCCGTGCGCGCGCAGCGCGGTCGCCTTCTCCTCGGCGAAGAGGTCCCCGGCCAGCTCGTCGACGCTCAGCCCGAGGTGCTCCAGGTGCAGCTTGGCCAGTCGGCCGAGCTTGGCGGTCACCACCATCACCCGGCCGCCGTGCGCGTGCACCGCCTCGACCGCCTCCCGCGCGCCCGGCATCGGGACGGTCGGGGTGATTGCGTACGCCGGGTACAGCTCGCGGTAGATCGTCACCGCCTCCTCCACCCGCTCGGGCGGGAACCAGTGCGCGATCTCGGTGCGCAACGGCGGCCCGAGCCGGGAGACCGCGAGGTCCACGTCGACGGGTACGCCGGTCTGCGCGGTCAGCGCCCGGAAGCAGGCGGCGATGCCGGGGCGGGAGTCGACCAGGGTCATGTCGAGGTCGAAACCGACCATCAGTGGAAGCACCCCGAGAACGTACCCGCCCAACCCGGACCGAGCCGGACGTCCGAGGGGCGGGACGGCCCCGCAGCGGGCTAGCGTGGAACGACGATGACCACCTCACTCGCCGACCACCTGCGCGCCCTGCCGGACGAGTCGCTGGCCGCCCTGCTCCAGTTGCGGCCCGACCTCGTGGTGCCGGTGCCCGCCGACGTCTCCGCCCTCGCCATCCGGGCCGAGTCGCGGGTCTCCGTGGCCCGCGTCCTGGACGGGCTGGACCAGTTCACCCTGCAGATCCTCGACGCCGCCCGACTCACCCGGCACCCCGAGGAGGGCACCACCTCCACCGACGCCGTCCTCGCGATGGCCACCGCCGGGCCGCACCCGCCCGCCCCGACCACCGTCCGGGCCGCGGTGGACCGGCTGCGCGCGCGCTTCCTGCTGTACGGCCCGGAGCACGCCCTGCGCGTCGCGGGCAGCGTCGACGAGGTCTCCGCGTACCCGGCCCGCCCGCCCCGACCACCGTCCGGGCCGCGGTGGACCGGCTGCGCGCGCGCTTCCTGCTGTACGGCCCGGAGCACGCCCTGCGCGTCGCGGGCAGCGT
>NZ_JAEVHN010000805.1:0-2508 GCF_016803375.1 Micromonospora sp. 4G55 | reverse complement strand
GCCGGCCCGCACCCGCCGCGCCGACCGGGAGTCCCGGTGTTTCCCGACGGTCAGTCGACGGCCGCGCCGGTGTGCCAGGTCGCCGAGTCGAAGTCGGCGTACCCGCCGTCGGCGCCGATGTCCTGCACCCAGAGGCCGGCGAACGCCCCGGTGAAGCCCCAGCCCGTCGGCTCGCCGTCCACGGCGCGGGCGGCGTGCTCGTCGGAGAGGATGGTGGCGTCGAGCACGGGTGACAGGGGCCGCCACCCGTCGCCGAGGTCGTAGGAGAACCGCAAGGCCGGCCCGTCGAAGACCACCCGCAGCCCGATCCGCGTGCGCCGCCCCAGCCGCACGGTGGCCTCCGGGTACGCCGTGCGCCGGCCGGAGTCGCAGCTGAGCACCTCCAGCACCGGCTCCCCCGCGTCGTCGAGGCTGGCATAGGCGTAGTGCCAGTTGCGGCTGTTGTAGTAGCCGGTGATCCCGGCGAGCTGGCGGAAGGTCTCCGGCCGGAACTCCAGCACGGTGGACAGCGCGCAGCGCGCATCGGTGACCCGGCGGGCGACCAGGCTGGGCCGGTGCCGCCCGACCGGTGACTGGCCGCCCACGATCCGCAGGTGGGAGGGGCGGGCGGCGAGGTCGACCCAGTCCGGGGTGGCCGGGCGGCGCAGGGTGGACCAGGCCGGCCCGAGGGTGGGGGCGTCGAAGTGGTCGGTCGCCGGCTCCGCCGGCCACGGCGCCGGCGGCAGGTCGGGGGCGGCCACCACGTCGCCGGTACGCCCCCGCGCACCCGGGGCCACCCGTCGGCGGTCCACTCGACCGGTTGCAGGGCGGTTTCCCGGCCCAGCACGCAGTTGCCCAGCGGGGTGTAGGGGCGGCCGGTGAGGTGGGCCAGGTACCACCGGCCGTCGCCGGTCTCGACCAGGCTGCCGTGGCCGGCCTTCTGCAACCGCAGCTCGGGCCGGCCGTGCGAGCTGATCAGCGGGCCCGCCGGGTCCGGCCGGTACGGGCCGAACAGCGACCGGGAACGGGCCACCGTCGCCTGGTGTTCCCAGCTGGTGCCGCCCTCGGCGGTGAGCAGGTAGTACCAGCCGTCGCGGCGGTAGAGGTGCGGCCCCTCGGTGACCCCGGCGGTGGTGCCCTCGAAGATCAGCCGGGGTGGGCCGACGAGCCGCCCGGCCACCGGGTCGTACCGCTGGATCTCGATGCCGCCGAACGAGTCCCGCCCGGGGCGCCAGTCCGCGCGCATGGCCAGTAGCCAGGTGCTGCCGTCGTCGTCGTGGAAGAGCGACGGGTCGAAGCCGTGCGCGTGCACGGGCACCGGGTCCGACCAGGGGCCGGTGACGTCGGGCGCGGTGACCACGTAGTTCTGCGGGTCCCAGTAGCCGCTGGCGAAGCTGGCCACGTCGGTGTAGACGAGGTGGAACCGGCCGTGCGCGTACGACAGGCAGGGCGCCCAGACGCCGCAGGAGTCGCCGACGCCGGTGAGGTCGAGCAGGCGGCGCTCGGTGAGGATGCCGCCGAGCGGGCGCCAGTGGACGAGGTCCCGGGAGTGGTGCAGCCGCACCCCCGGGTACCACTCGAACGTCGAGGTGGCCAGGTAGTAGTCCTGTCCCACCCGCAGGATGGACGGGTCGGGGTGGAAGCCCGGCAGTACCGGGTTGTGGATCAGACGGGTGGTGGTGGGCGTGGTTACCCCGCTGGTCATGGGGAGGTCTCCTCGTGGGGGGCGGGTCACTTGCCGAAGCCGGCGGTGAGGCCGCCGAGCAGGTGACGCCGGCCGAACAGGTAGAGGGTGAGCACCGGCAGCGCGGAGAACACCACCAGCGCCATCAGGCCGGGCACGTCGGTGCCGAACTGGTTCTGGAAGTTCCACAGCCCGAGCGGCAGCACCCGCTGCTCGGGGCTCTGGGTGAGCACGAGGGGGAAGAGGAAGCCGTTCCAGGCGCCCAGCCCGCTGAAGATGCCGATACTGACCAGGCCGGGCCGGGCCAGCGGCACGACGAGCCGGGTGAAGGTGCGCGCCGGGCCCGCCCCGTCGACCGTCATCGCCTCGTACAGCTCGTCGGGGATGTCGCGCAGTGTGCTGGTGAGCACGACGACCGACATGGGCAGGGAGAACGCCACGGTGGGCAGGATGACCGCCAGCAGCGAGTCGTAGAGCTGGAGCCGGGTGATGATCAGGTAGATCGGGACGACCACGGCCTGGGCGGGGATGGCCAGGCCGAGCAGGAAGAGCGAGAACCCGACCCGCACGGCCCGACTCGTGCCGCGCACGATCGCGTACGCCGCGGGCAGCGCGAGCGCGAGCACCAGCACGATCGTCGCGGCGTCACCACCGCGCTGTTGACCAGCAGCCGGGCGAAGCCCTGCCCCAGCACCCGGCCGTAGTTGTCGAGCGTCAGTGTCCCGGGCAGGGCCAGCGCGCCGTCGTTGAGGTAGCCGTCGGGGGTGCGCAGGCTGGTGACCAGGATGTAGTAGAGCGGCAGCACCACCACGAGCAGCCACAGGGTGGCCCCGACCCGGCCGGCA
>NZ_JAEVHN010000804.1:0-2508 GCF_016803375.1 Micromonospora sp. 4G55 | reverse complement strand
GACCGCGGACCTGCCGGAGGAGATCGACACCCCGAAGGTGCACCAGTCGCTGCTGCCCGGCCTGCTGTCCCATGTCGGGCTCAAGGACGCGCAGAAGCACGAGTACCTGGGGGCGCGCGGTGCGAAGTTCGCGATCTTCCCCGGCTCGGCGCTGTTCAAGAAGCCACCGCGCTGGGTGATGGCCGCCGAGCTGGTGGAGACCTCCCGGCTCTGGGGCCGGGTCGCCGGGCGGGTCGAGCCGGAGTGGGTCGAGCCGCTGGCGCAGCACCTGGTCAAGCGCAGCTACAGCGAGCCGCACTGGGAGAAGAAGCAGGCCGCGGTGATGGCCTACGAGAAGGTCACCCTGTACGGCATCCCGCTGGTCACCTCCCGCAAGGTCAACTTCGGTCGGATCGACCCGGCGCTGTCGCGGGAGCTGTTCATCCGGCACGCCCTGGTGGAGGGCGACTGGCAGACGCACCACCAGTTCTGGCGGGACAACCAGCGGCTGCTCACCGAGATCGAGGAGCTGGAGAACCGGGCCCGGCGGCGGGACATCCTGGTCGACGACGAGACGATCTTCCACTTCTACGACCCGCGCATCCCCGCCGACGTGGTCTCCGGCCGGCACTTCGACTCGTGGTGGAAGAAGATCCGCCGGGAGCAGCCGGAGCTGCTCACCTTCACCCGCGAGCTGCTGATCAACGCCGGTCGTGGCGGGGTGGAGGAGGCCGACTACCCGGACGAGTGGCAGGCCGACGGGGTCACCCTGCCGCTGACCTACACCTTCGACCCGGGCACCCCGACCGACGGCGTGACCGTGGACATCCCGCTGCCGCTGCTCAACCAGGTGCCGGCGGAGACCTTCGACTGGCAGGTGCCGGGGCTGCGCGAGGAACTGGTCGTCGCGCTGATCCGGTCGCTGCCCAAGGCCGTCCGGCGCAACTTCGTCCCGGTGCCGGACTACGCCCGGGCCGCGCTGGCGGCGATGCCGGCCGGCGAGGAGCCGCTGCTGGACGCGCTCACCCGGCAGCTGCGCCGGATGACCGGCGTCACCGTGCCGCGCGACGCCTGGGACGTCGACCGGCTGCCGGCCCACCTGCGGGTCAGCTTCCGGGTGCTCGACGAGGAGAACAAACCGGTCGCCGAGGGCAAGGACCTGCCGGCCCTGCAACGCCAGCTCCGCCAGGAGGTACGCCAGGTCGTGGCCGCCGCCGCGCCGGACGTCGCCCGGACGGGCCTCCGTGAGTGGAGCGTCGACGATCTTCCTCGCACCATCGAGCAGGTCCGGGCCGGATACGCGGTGACCGCGTACCCGGCGCTGGTCGACGAGGGCGCGACGGTCGGGGTGAAGGTGTTCGACTCCGAGGCCGAGCAGGCCCCGGCGCACTGGGCGGGCACCCGGCGGCTGCTGCGGCTGACCGTGCCGTCGCCGGCGAAGTTCCTCCAGGGCCGGCTCTCCAACGAGGCGAAGCTGGCGCTCAGCCGCAACCCGCACGGCGGGGTGCAGGAGCTGATCTCCGACGCCGCCGGAGCCGCGATCGACAAGCTGATCGCCGACGCGGGCGGGCCGGCCTGGACGCCGAGGGCTTCGCCGCGCTGCGCGAGCGGGTCCGCGCCGACCTGATCGACACGGTGGTCGACGTGATGGATCGGGTCCGCCGGGTCCTCGCCGCCGCGTACGCGGTGGAGCAGCGGCTCGGCGCGACCCGGAACCTGGCCGTGGTGGCCGCCCTGGCCGACATCCGCAACCAGCTCTCCGGGCTGGTGCACAAGGGGTTCGTCACCGAGGCCGGATATGCGCGCCTGCCCGACCTGCTGCGCTACCTGACCGCGATCGAGCGGCGCCTGGACCGGCTGCCGGGCAACCCGCAGCGGGACAAGCAGCAGCAGGACCGGATCGCGGTGGTACAGAAGGAGTACGCCGACATGCTCGCCGCGCTGCCGCCGAGCCGCCGCAACTCGACGGCGGTGCGGCAGATCCGGTGGATGATCGAGGAGCTGCGGGTGAGCGTCTTCGCCCAGGCCCTCGGCACCCCGTATCCGGTGTCGGAGCAGCGGATCTACCGGGCGATGGACGACGCCGAGGGCCGCTAGGCCGGCGGCGAACGGGGCGGCGCGGAGGGCGGCGCTTCATTATCGTGTGCGCCACCGGTCATCGGCGACCGGCTTCGATCCCCGGGGTGCCGTGTGTCCATGCTCATCGTCTTCTACATCGTGGTTCTGGTGGCCAGCGCAGTGGCGCTGCTCGGTGTTGCCGTGACGTCGTTCGCCACCACCTCCGTGGTCGACCGGGTGCTCGCCGCGTTCTTCGCCGTCTGCGCGGCCGGGAACGCGTGGCACCTGATTGCCACCGGCGCGAGCCGCGGCGTGGTCTTCGTCCCCGCGTTCTTCGTCCCGTTCTACGCCGGGTACAAGCTCTACCGCGGCTTCCAGCACCGCGACGAGCGCCGCGCCAACCGCGAGTCCGCCAAGCGGGCGGTGGCGGCCGCCCGACCAGTGGCGCGCCGAACGCCGCTGGTAACCCCC
>NZ_JAEVHN010000803.1:0-2509 GCF_016803375.1 Micromonospora sp. 4G55 | reverse complement strand
GCCGACGGCGGCCGGCGTGTCGGCGGGCGGCGCGGCGACCGCCCTGGGCAGCGCGTCGACCGGCCGCTTCCGCCGGATGGTGGGATCACCCGACCCGTCCTCGTGTACCGCCCGATACCCTGGACAGGTCTGACACGCGCCGCCGGACCATTTGACCGGCGGCGTCGGCACGCTCAGGGTCGTCGCTGGGAGGGAGTGCACCGTCGTGGCACTCGTGGTGCAGAAGTACGGCGGGTCCTCCGTCGCCAACGCCGAGCGCATCAAGCGGGTGGCGGAGCGGATCGTCGCCGCCCGCAAGGCCGGCGACGACGTGGTGGTGGTCGTGTCCGCGATGGGCGACACCACGGACGAGCTGCTCGACCTGGCCAACCAGGTCAGCCCGCTGCCGCCGGGCCGCGAGCTGGACATGCTGCTCACCGCCGGCGAGCGGATCTCCATGGCATTGCTCGCGATGGCCATCCACAACCTGGGGTACGAGGCCCGCTCCTTCACCGGCTCGCAGGCCGGTGTCATCACCACCTCGGTGCACGGGCGGGCGCGGATCATCGATGTCACCCCGGGCCGGCTCAAGGGCGCGCTCGACGAGGGCGCGGTGGTGATCGTCGCCGGCTTCCAGGGCGTCTCGCAGGACACCAAGGACGTCACCACGCTGGGCCGGGGTGGCTCGGACACCACCGCCGTGGCGCTCGCCGCCGCGCTGCGCGCCGACGTCTGCGAGATCTACACCGACGTGGACGGCATCTTCAGCGCCGACCCGCGGATCGTGCCGAACGCCCGGCACATCAAGCAGATCACCTACGAGGAGATGCTGGAGCTGGCCGCCTGCGGCGCCAAGGTGCTGCACCTGCGCAGCGTGGAGTACGCGCGGCGTGCGGGGTTGCCGATCCACGTCCGTTCGTCATACTCGACCAACACCGGCACCATGGTCACCGGATCGATGGAGGACCTTCCCGTGGAACAGGCACTGATCACCGGGGTCGCCCACGACCGCAGTGAAGCCAAGATCACGATTGTCGGCGTGCCCGACGAGCCGGGTGCCGCCGCCAGGATCTTCGACACCGTGGCCGGCGCCGAGATCAACATCGACATGATCGTGCAGAACGTCTCCACCGAGGGCACCGGTCGCACGGACATCTCGTTCACGCTGCCCAAGACCGACGGCCCCACCGCGATGGCCGCGCTCAGCAAGATCCAGGACGCCGTCAAGTTCCGTGGCCTGCTCTACGACGACCACGTCGGCAAGGTGTCGCTGATCGGCGCCGGCATGCGGTCGCACCCCGGTGTCGCGGCCGGCTTCTTCGCCGCGCTCGGCGCGGCCGGGGTCAACATCGAGATGATCTCCACGTCGGAGATCCGGGTCTCCGTGGTCTGCCGGGACACCGACCTCGACAAGGCGGTCCGGGCCATCCACGACCAGTTCGAGCTCGGCGGCGACTCCGAGGCCGTGGTCTACGCGGGGACGGGACGGTAGCGCCCGTGTCGGCGCAGCCCACGCTCGCCGTCGTCGGGGCGACCGGCGCCGTCGGGACCGTGATGTGCGAGATCCTCTCCTCCCGGCGCAACGTCTGGGGCGAGATCCGGCTGCTCGCCTCGGAACGCTCCGTCGGGCGCAAGGTGCGCTGCCGGGGCGAGGAGCTGACCGTCGGCGCGCTCACCCCGGAGGCGTTCGACGGCGTCGACGTCGCCATGTTCGACGTGCCGGACGACGTCAGCGTCCGGTGGGCACCGGTCGCGGTGGCCCGCGGGGCGGTCGTGGTCGACAACTCCGGCGCGTACCGGATGGACCGGGACGTGCCGCTGGTGGTCCCGGAGATCAACCCCGAGCAGGTACGCAACCGGCCCAAGGGGATCATCTCGAACGCGAACTGCACCACGCTCGCGATGATCGTGGCGATCGCCCCGCTGCACCGCGAGTACGGCCTGCGCGAGCTGGTGCTCTCCTCGTACCAGGCGGTGTCGGGGGCGGGTCAGGCCGGCGTGGACGCGCTGCACCTCCAGCTCGGCAAGATCGCCGGGGACCGGGTGCTCGGCTCCCGCCCGGGCGACGTGCGCCAGGCGGTCGGCGACGAGCTCGGCCCGTTCCCCGCGCCGCTGGCGCTCAACGTGGTGCCGTGGGCCGGGTCGCTCGCCGACTTCGGGTGGTCGTCCGAGGAGATGAAGATCCGCAACGAGTCGCGCAAGATCCTCGGGCTGCCCGACCTGAAGGTCTCCGCGACCTGCGTACGGGTGCCGGTGGTGACCGGCCACTCGGTGGCCGTGCACGCGGTCTTCGCCACCGAGGTGGACGCCGAGGGCGCCCGCGAGGCGCTGCGCAACGCCCCCGGCGTGATCCTGGTCGACGACCCCGCCGCCGGCGAGTTCCCGATGCCGATCGACGCGGTCGGCACTGACCCGTCCTGGGTCGGCCGGATCCGCCGCGCCCTGGACGACCCGCGCGCCCTCGACCTCTTCGTCACCGGCGACAACCTCCGCAAGGGCGCCGCCCTGAACACCGCCCAGATCGCCGAAC
>NZ_JAEVHN010000802.1:0-2509 GCF_016803375.1 Micromonospora sp. 4G55 | reverse complement strand
GCCTGCGCGGCCGGGGCGGCCATGGCGGCCTGGGTGGCACCGGTAGCGGCGGCGGTCGGCGGGGCGAGCAGGCCGTGCGCGTTGAGCACCTGCATCCCGCCGGTGAGGAAGCGCAGCCCGACCAGCGCCGACAGCGTCAGGATCGCCACGTTCAGCAGCTTGAAGAAGCCGTAGTCCGGGGCCGTGATCAGGAAGAAGAGGCTGATCGGGGCGAACGCCACCGCCAGCATCGAGGTGACCGTGATCGCGACCATCACCAGGGCCACCGACTGGCGTACCGACAGCCGGGCCCCGAACACCAGGTTGAACAGGTAGAGCGTGGGCAGGCAGATGGCCAGGGTGATGAGGAAGAGCAGCGGCAGCTTGACCGCCGAGGTCAACGCCATCAGCACGCCGTGGAACGCGCCGAGCACCGCCCCGTAGCAGGCCAGTGCGACGGCGGAGCTGGCCAGCATCCGCCCGGTCAGCGCGTTCAGGTCGTCGTCGGCGACGATCTGCTGCCAGATGCCCTGCCGGTCACGCAGGATCCGCTCGATCACGAGCGGGCTCGGACGGTCACCCGACACGACGGGCCCCTCTCTACAGGCGGTGCTCAGTGGACTTGGGTGCGCTGACCGTAGGGCATGGGCGCGGTCGCCCGCAGCCCCGCCCGAGCCGGGCGGCTCAGCGCCAGCCGACGTCGATCCGGTCGCCGCGCTCGTCGAAGAAGTGCAGGGCGTCCATCCGTACGGCGACCGACATCGGGTGACCCGCCGAGATCGCCGGGTACGGGGCGAGGCGTACCGCCAGCTCGGCGGGACGGCGGTGGTGGCGCCCCGGGTCGGGGAGCACGCTGGTCCGGTTGCGCCCCCGGTCGGGGCGGAGGTCGGCTCCAGCTCGCCGGCCCGGCCGGTGAGCCGCTGCATGACCTGCCCGAACCGGCGCAGCCCGCGCTGCCCGGCCGGCGCGTCGTCGGCCGTGGTGCCCATCTCGTCCACCACGATCGCGGTGCGCCGATGTCGAGGAAGGCCAGCGACTCGTGCCCGTGGTGCTCCAGGTAGCGGACCCGGCCCCGGAGCACGTCGCCGGTGGTGTCCGGGGCGACCGGCGTGAGCGCCTCGGCCCGCATCCCGACCACGATGCGCTCGCCGTGGTAGTGCGCCACCGCCCGGCTGCGGATGTCGTCCCAGGGCAGGTAGAGCGCCTGCTCGCCGAGGGTGAGGGTCACGTACCGGTCGAGGTGGACGTAGACCGACGCCTCCAGCAGGTTCATCCGGGGGCTGCCCAGGAACGCCGCGACGTAGAGGGTGGCCGCCGGCCGTACACCTGGGTCGGCGTGCCGACGTCCTGGAGGACGCCCTTGCGCATGATGGCGACCCGGTCGGCCATGGTCAGCGCCTCGGCCTGGTCGTGCGTGACGTAGATGGTGGTGACGCCCAGCTCCCGGGTCAGCCCGGAGATCTCCGCGCGCAGCTCGGCGCGCAGGCCGCTGTCCAGGTTGGAGAGTGGCTCGTCCATCAGGAAGAGCCCCGGCCGGCGCACTATCGCCCGCCCCATGGCCACCCGCTGCCGCTGGCCGCCGGAGAGCTGGCTCGGCTTGCGGCCGAGGACGTCCCCGATGCCGAGCGCGCCCGCGACGTCCTGCACCCGCTCCCCGCGCGGGGCCGGCTCCACACCGGCCAGTCGCAGCGGGAAGGCGATGTTGTCCCCGACGGTCATGTGCGGATAGAGCGCGAAGTCCTGGAAGACCATGGCGATCCTGCGCTCCCGTGGCGGCAGGTCGTTGGCGACCTCGCCGTCGAGCATCACGGCGCCGGAACTCGGGTCCTCCAGGCCGGCGACCATCCGCAGCACGGTGGACTTGCCGCAGCCCGACGGACCGAGCAGCACCATGAACTCGCCGTCGTTGACGTCCAGATTGACGCTGTCGACCGCGACCGTCCCGTCCTGGAACACCTTGGTGACATCCTTGAGCGCGACGGTGGTCACCGTCTCCTCCCCCAGCTCGGCCGAACCCCGCTTGACTGTGACGAGCATCATCGGATCAGCACATCGGGTAAACGTGCGATGTTGCGGGCATGACGGTCCTATTACCGGCAGCGGCCCCATCGACGGGACCACACGTCAGGCGGGATCGTCGAGGAAGACCCGACGGACCACCCGCTCCGCGGCGTGCCCGTCGTCCCAGGTGCAGAACCGGCCCCGGAACCGCTGCCGCGCCCGCTGCGCCTCCGCCCCGGTCACCGCGCCGGAGCGGAAGAGTTCCAGCAGCTCGGCGAAGGTGAGGGCGACGACGCCGGGCGGTTCGGCGGTCACGTCGAAGTAGACGCCCCGGGCCAGCGCGTACGCGTCGCGGTCCGGCGCGTACACGACGATCGGGCGGTCCAGGACGGCGTAGTCGAACATCGCCGACGAGTAGTCGGTGACCAGCACGTCCGCCGCGAGATAGAGGTCCTCCACGCTGCCGTGGTCGCTGACGTCGACCGCCCGGCCCCCGGTACGCCGGCGGGCCCGGCCGGCGCGGTCGTGG
>NZ_JAEVHN010000801.1:0-2513 GCF_016803375.1 Micromonospora sp. 4G55 | reverse complement strand
CTGCGCCGCCTGGCCGAGCACCACGCGCGCGGCGGCACGGTGGCCAGCATCTGCGCCGGCGCGTTCGCGCTCGGCCGGGCGGGCCTGCTGGACGGCCGGCGCTGCACCACCACCACGAGGTGCAGGACGACCTGGCCCGGGTCTTCCCGGCCGCCTGGGTGGTCCGGGACGTGCTCTACGTGGTGGACGACCGGGTGGTGACCTCCGCCGGCATCGCCAGTGGCATCGACGTGGCGCTGCACCTGGTGGCCACCCGGCACGGCCCGGCCGCCGCCGCCAGGATCGCCCGTACCCTGGTGGTCTACGCCCGGCGCAACGGGCACGAGCAGCAGGCCAGCGCGATGATGCGGCACCGGTCGCACCTGTCCGACGCGGCCCACCGGGTGCAGGACCTCATCGACAGCCGGTTCTCCGACCCGCTGCCGCTGGCCGACCTGGCCGCCGCCGGCGGGGTCGCGGAACGCACGCTGACCCGGCTGTTCCGCCAGGCCACCGGGCTCACGCCGCTCGGCTACCAGCAGCTGCTGCGGGTCGAGCGGGCCGAGCACCTGATCGGGCACGGGGCGACCGTCGAGTCCGCCGCCCGGGCCGTCGGATTCACCGACGCCCGGATGCTGCGTCGGCTACGGGCCCGGGCTCACTCGCCGACCGCGTCCAACGTCGACGGTGTCGGCGTGCGGTAGTAGTCGTCCCGGGACAGGAACTCCACCGGCAGCGAACCGGGCAGCGTCACCCGGGCCACCCCGTCCAGCGGACCGGGCGCCGCCCGGCGGGCCAGCTCGTCGCGCTCCGGCGGGGAGAGTTCGACCAGGTCCGGGTGGCTCAGCCGGAACGTGGCCACCGACCGGCGGACCAGCCGGGCCAGCTCCGTCACCGTGTCGGCCGGACCGCCGAGGGCGAGCGCCGGCTGCTGGATGGTCCGCAGCGCGTCGCAGACCACCAGCAGCTCCCCGTCGGCCGTCGGGACGGCCCGTCCGCCGCCGGGCCGGCGGGTGGCGGCAGCTCCAGGCGGGACGGCCACTGCCAGCGGATCTGCCCGCTGACCAGGCGGGACAGCCGAAGAGCGCGCCGGTGCCGGGCGTCGCCACGGCCGTCCCGCCCGGAGACCACGGACAACTCGGCGCCGGCGCACACGTACGCCAGCCGCCGGTCGGTCACGGTGACGGTGGCCGGCGCGGGCAGCACCCACTGCCGCCGGGTGCCGGTGGGGCTGAGCAGGCAACCGGCCACCGGGGTACGCAGCCGCCGCAACACCCGCTCGCCCGGCTCGGGGACCAGCTCGTAGCGCCGGTCCAGCGCCGGCCGGAGCTCGTCGTCCGGCGCGTCGAAGCGGTGCGGTGCGATGAAGAACGGGGACGCGTCCTCGCGCATCGTCACGACCTCCCGGCGGTTGACCTCCTGCCGGTAAGCCTCGCCCAGCCCGCCGGGCCTGTCATGACAGCCGTTAGGGGGTCGGCCGGTCGGCCGCCGCCTGCGACCGGTAGATGCCGATCTCCTCCGGTCGGACGAGGCCGTCCTCGATCGCCCGGGCCAGCAGCGCCGCCTTGGTAGCCGCCGGCCGGCCCGCCCGGGTGTACTTGATCCGCGCCCGGTCCACGTACTGCTTGACGGTGTGCTCGCTGATCCGCATCCGACGGGCCACCGACGCCTTCGACATCGACTGGAACCAGAGCAGCAGCGCCTCGCGTTCCTTGTCGGACAGGGCCGGGCGGTCGGGGCGGGGGTCGCCCACCATCGCCCCGGCCAGCGCCGGTGGCACGTACGGGCGGTCGCTGGCGGCGGCCAGGACGGTCGCCACGCAGTGTTCCCGCCCCTCGTGCTTGGCGAGGAACGCCGCCGCCCCGGCGTCCAGCGCGGCGAGCATCGTCGCCGGGTCGGTGTGCTCGGAGTAGACCACCACCCGCCGACCGGCGGCGCTCAGCTCGGCCAGCTTGTCGATCACCATCCGCCCGTGCAGGCGCAGGTCCAGCAGGACCACGTCGGCGTCCGGCGCGTCCCGCAGCACCTGGTCCGGATCGTCCCCGGTGGCCAGGACGCGCAGCCGCGGCTCGGCGGCCAGCCAGGCCCGCACCCCGTCGATCACCACCGGGTGGTCGTCCACGATGGCCACCCCGACGGGCCGGTCCCCGCTCACGTCCTGCGCCACCGGGTCTGCGTCCACCTGATCTCCCCGTCCCGCTCCTGCACGTGCTTCACCTGGCCGTCGTCCTCGACGTGGCTGGGCGGACCGGTCCCGGCGGAATCGTCCACCTCGGGGGTGACCAGGCTGACCACCACCTCGTCCGGGCCGGCGACCACGGTGAGCCGGGCCCAGCGCCGCGCCTCGGCCAGCGCGGCGGTCGGCGGGTCCACCAGCCGGCGACGGACCTCCACCGGCAGTGGCGGGGGCGCGCCGATGGCGACCAGGTCGATCGGCAGGCCGTTCCGCTCGGCCAGGTCGGCGGCGGCGCGCAGCTCGTGCAGCAGCGGTCCGGCACGTCGTCCGACTCGGCGATCAGCCGGCGCAGCCGGGG
>NZ_JAEVHN010000800.1:0-2515 GCF_016803375.1 Micromonospora sp. 4G55 | reverse complement strand
CCGCACCTGACGCTCCGCGACGCCGAGCTCGTCGGCGATCCGCTGATGAACTGACTGGGTCACGATCTTGATCCGCCTTCGCTGTGGGTTCCGTGCTGCCGCCGCGGCGGGCGGGGCCGCGGCGGCCACCGGCGGCGCGGTGTGGATCGAGTCGGTCCGCGACGCCTGCGAGGACCTGGCCGCCCGGGCGCTCGTCGGCGAACTGGCCGTGGAGCCGCTGCGCATCGACGGCGAACCCGACCCCCGGTACGTCTCGATCACCATGGCCCGGTTGCAGTGGGGCTCGGTCACCGCCCGGATCCGGGACCTCAAATCGAAGATCCAGCGGGTCAACCCGGTGAACAACAAGGACGAGTACTTCGCCCTCTTCGGGGAACTGCTCTCGCTGGAGCAGCACGCGCGGGCGCTGCGCGAGCAGGCCGCGGGAGGACTGTGATGGGACTGTTCAGCCGCAAGCCGAAGCTGCCGCCCGCCGCCCGGCCCCCGCTCGCCGACGACGAACGGGTGCTCGCCTGGGCGGCCGCCGGCAACGGCGAGGGCGACGGCGTGGTGGTGGCCAGCAACCTCGGGCTCTGGCTGCCCGGCCGCGCGCACCGGCTGGGCTGGCACGACATCCTCAAGGCGGTGTGGTCCGGCCACGAGCTGACCGTCACCCCGGCCGAGCGGGTCACCGAGCGCGACGGCTACCAGGTGGTGGCGGACTGCCCGGCCGAGACCTACCTGCTGGTCGACCCGGGCGAGCTGCCGCACCAGGTGCGGGCCCGGGTCACCCGGTCGGTGGCGTACACGGCGCACCACCCGGTGCCCCGGCGGCGCCGGGCGGGTCGCGGCCCGGCGGGTGGCCGGGGTGGACGGGCTGAGCTGGACCGTGCGCTTCGACCCGGGCACCCCCGCCGACGACGAGGCGGTGCTGGCGGAGGCCGACCGGCTGGTGGCCGCCGCCCGCGCCGCGACCGCCCCCCGCCGACGCCTGAACTCCGCTCACCCGCCCTGGTAGAACCGCGCCGCGCCCGGATGCAGCGGGATCGGGTCGGTGCTGGACGCGCTCTGCCGGGTGAAGTTGCCCGCCTCCGGGTGCACCCCGATCAGGTCGCCCTGGTAGGCGAAGAGCAGCCGGGTCAGGTCGTACGCCAGCTCGTCCGGCATGTCGGCGTTGACCAGGATCATGTTCGACACCGTGACCGTCGGCGTGCCCGCCGGCGTGCGGTAGGCGTCCTTCGGCAGCTCGGCGGTGGTGTACACGGAGCCGTACCGGGCGTTGAGCGGCTCGATCAGGTCGGCGATCGGCAGCAGCGTGAACCTGCCCGGCGCGCTGGAGAGCAGGTCGGCGATGCCGGGGGTGGGCAGGCCGCCGGAGAAGAACATCGCGTCCAGCGTGCCGGCCCGCATCCGCTTGACCGTCTCCGGCAGGGACAGGGTGAACCGGTCCACGTCCCGGTCCGGATCCATCCCGGCGGCGGTCAGCAGTCGCCCGGCGATGATGTCCGTGCCGGACTTCGGCGAACCCGTGGAGACCCGCTTCCCGCGCAGCCCGGCGAAGTCCTTCACCTTGGCGTCGGCCCGCACGATGACGTGGGTGTAGTTGCTGTAGACCCGGGCCAGCGCCCGGACCGGTTGCGGCTGCCCGACGAAGGCGCCCTGGCCGGTGACCGCGTCGGCCGCGGTGTCGGCGAGGCTGAAGGCGATCTCCATGTCGCCGCTGGCCAGCCGGGTGACGTTCTCCACCGAGGCGCCGGTCGGCTCGGCCCGCGCCTCGTACCCGGGCAGGTGGCGGCTGATCACGTCGGCGTAGCCGCCGCCGAGCTGGTAGTACACGCCGGTGGTGTTGCCGGTGGCGAGGAAGATCCGACCGCCGTGCCAGCCCTGCGGCGGCGCGGCCGGCTGCCCGCAGCTCGCCACGAGCAGCGTCACCAGCAGGGCGGCCAGCCAGTGCGGTGGCCGGCGGGTCACGCCCGGACCGCCGGTTCCAGCGCCTCCGCCACCCGCTGCACCAGGGTCGCGGTCTCGAAACCGATCTGACCCAGGTCGCAGCCCGGCGCGGCGAGCACCCCGAGCAGGGCCCGCTCGCCGACCGCCATCACCAGCATCACCCCGCCGTCCATGTCGACGATCTGCTGGCGTACCCGGCCGGCCGACATCAGCCGCGCGGCGCCGACGGTCAGGCTGGCCAGGCCGCTGATCACGGCGGCGAGCTGGTCCACCTGGTCGGGGGAGAGGTGCGGTGAGGAGGCCAGGCGCAGCCCGTCCTCGGAGACGGCTACGGCGTGCGACACGTCCGGCACCTGCTCGGCGAAGTTCGCCAGGAGCCAGTCCAGGCCGGCGCTCACGGGTGTGGTCATTGGTGTCTCCCGTTGGGTCTCGTCTGCTGGTTACGTCGCATCGCGCTGGCCACCCCCTCGGCGAGCGCGGACAGTCGGGCCCGCACCACCTCTGGGTCGAGCAGGTCCTCCGCCGACCGGGCCGGCGCGGTGTTCGGCAGCGTCGGGAGCTGACCGCCGCGGGTCCGACGGGGCAG
>NZ_JAEVHN010000799.1:0-2525 GCF_016803375.1 Micromonospora sp. 4G55 | reverse complement strand
AAGCAGCCATCCTTTAAAGAAAGCGTAATAGCTCACTGGTCTAGTGATTTTGCGCGGAAAATATAACGGGGCTAAAGTAAGTACCGAAGCTGTAGACTTGCGCACAACTTAGATTATTTAAGTTTAGAATATGAGAAACTAAGTTATATTTTTACTGATTTTTATAGAGTAAAGATTAGAAATAAAACTTAGTAAAATCAGTAAAAATATTCTTAGGCTAAAGTTAAGTAGTTTAAGTTGTGTGCAAGTGGTAGGAGAGCGTTCTATTTGCGTCGAAGGTATACCGGTAAGGAGTGCTGGAGCGAATAGAAGTGAGCATGCAGGCATGAGTAGCGATAATTAATGTGAGAATCATTAACGCCGTAAACCCAAGGTTTCCTACGCGATGCTCGTCATCGTAGGGTTAGTCGGGTCCTAAGTCGAGTCCGAAAGGGGTAGACGATGGCAAATTGGTTAATATTCCAATACCAACATTAGTGTGCGATGGAAGGACGCTTAGGGCTAAGGGGGCTAGCGGATGGAAGTGCTAGTCTAAGGTCGTAGGAGGTTATACAGGCAAATCCGTATAACAATACTCCGAGAACTGAAAGGCTTTTTGAAGTCTTCGGATGGATAGAAGAACCCCTGATGCCGTCGAGCCAAGAAAAGTTTCTAAGTTTAGCTAATGTTGCCCGTACCGTAAACCGACACAGGTGGGTGGGATGAGTATTCTAAGGCGCGTGGAAGAACTCTCTTTAAGGAACTCTGCAAAATAGCACCGTATCTTCGGTATAAGGTGTGGTTAGCTTCGTACTAGGATTTACTCCGAAAGCGAAGAAACTTACAACAAAGAGTCCCTCCCGACTGTTTACCAAAAACACAGCACTCTGCTAACTCGTAAGAGGATGTATAGGGTGTGACGCCTGCCCGGTGCTCGAAGGTTAATTGATGGGGTTAGCATTAGCGAAGCTCTTGATCGAAGCCCGAGTAAACGGCGGCCGTAACTATAACGGTCCTAAGGTAGCGAAATTCCTTGTCGGTTAAATACCGACCTGCATGAATGGCGTAACGAGATGGGAGCTGTCTCAAAGAGGGATCCAGTGAAATTGTAGTGGAGGTGAAAATTCCTCCTACCCGCGGCAAGACGGAAAGACCCCGTGGACCTTTACTACAGCTTGACACTGCTATTTGGATAAGAATGTGCAGGATAGGTGGGAGGCTTTGAGTATATGACGCCAGTTGTATAGGAGCCATTGTTGAGATACCACTCTTTCTTATTTGGGTAGCTAACCAGCTTGAGTTATCCTCAAGTGGGACAATGTCTGGTGGGTAGTTTGACTGGGGCGGTCGCCTCCCAAATAATAACGGAGGCTTACAAAGGTTGGCTCAGAACGGTTGGAAATCGTTCATAGAGTATAAAGGTATAAGCCAGCTTAACTGCAAGACATACAAGTCAAGCAGAGACGAAAGTCGGTCTTAGTGATCCGGTGGTTCTGTGTGGAAGGGCCATCGCTCAAAGGATAAAAGGTACCCCGGGGATAACAGGCTGATCTCCCCCAAGAGCTCACATCGACGGGGAGGTTTGGCACCTCGATGTCGGCTCATCGCATCCTGGGGCTGGAGCAGGTCCCAAGGGTATGGCTGTTCGCCATTTAAAGCGGTACGCGAGCTGGGTTCAGAACGTCGTGAGACAGTTCGGTCCCTATCTGCCGTGGGCGTAAGAAGATTGAAGAGATTTGACCCTAGTACGAGAGGACCGGGTTGAACAAACCACTGGTGTAGCTGTTGTTCTGCCAAGAGCATCGCAGCGTAGCTAAGTTTGGAAAGGATAAACGCTGAAAGCATCTAAGCGTGAAGCCAACTCTAAGATGAATCTTCTCTAAGCTCTCTAGAAGACTACTAGTTTGATAGGCTGGGTGTGTAATGGATGAAAGTCCTTTAGCTGACCAGTACTAATAGAGCGTTTGGCTTATCTTTAATAAAGCATCACTTCCTTGTTAAGGTTTTTAAGAAAGCTTTGAATATAGATAATATTTAGAGTTTAATAGAAATCTTTCAAGTAGAGTTTGTATTAGAACTTGCTCTTAACATTGTTTTTTAAGTATTCTATATAAAAACTTATCAAAGATAAAAGATAAGAAAAAAATAAAGAAAAACAAAAGAAGAAAGAGAATAAAGAAAAAAGTAAAGAAATAAAAAGATTAAGCTTTATTCTTAAATTCAATCTTTCAAAGAATATTTAAATAACAATGTCCGTGATTATACAGATGTGGAAACGCCTTGCTCCATCCCGAACCAAGAAGCTAAGCACATCGTGGGTGATGATACTACGCCTTACTGGCAGGGGGAAAGTAGCTCATTGCGGACTTGTTAAATGTCTTCATTACTTACTTTATATATATAAATCCTATGTTTATTTTTATTGTTGTTTTAGATGGTGCTTAGAATCGTGTTTAAAAAAGAGTTTGCTGCTGGTTAGGGTTTTTAGAGAGAATAGGGTGTTTTTAGGGGTTTGAAAATACTAGAAGGATAAAATTTAAAATTTT
>NZ_JAEVHN010000798.1:0-2528 GCF_016803375.1 Micromonospora sp. 4G55 | reverse complement strand
TCGGCCGGGCGCGGGCCACCTGGATCGCGCTGCCCCCGGAACCCACCTCTCGTCCCTGAGGACGACCGCCTCCTGCATGAGGTGGAGCCCGGACTACGGCCCGACCGGCGCGCTGCTCGGCCGGGCGCGGGCCACCTGGATCGCGCTGCCCCCGGAACCCACCTCTCGTCCCTGAGGACGACCGCCTCCTGCATGAGGTGGAGCCCGGACTACGGACCGCGCCCGATTGACCGGGTTGCGCGCCCTTGCCAGGCTGTCCCCCGGCGCTCTCCGCAACGGCGCCGCACACCGCGGCGCGTGACGCGCCGCCGCACGGGAGGAGCACGATGTCCGACGGGCAGTGGAGCCCCAGCACCGGGACCGGCCAGATCGTGGTGTCCGGACTGACGAAGCACTACAAGAACGTCCGGGCGGTGGACAACCTGTCCTTCACCGTCGAACCGGGGCGGGTGACCGGCTTCCTCGGCCCGAACGGCGCCGGCAAGACCACCACGCTGCGCATGCTGCTGAACCTGGTCACCCCGACCAGCGGCGACGCCACCGTGGACGGGGTCCGCTACGCCGACCTGACCGACCCGCTGCGGCACGTGGGCGCGGTGCTGGAGGCGTCCAGCGCGCACAAGGGCCGCACCGGCCTCAACCACCTCCGGGTGATCTGCGCCGCGGCCGGGCTGCCCCGGCAGCGCGCCGACGAGGCGCTGGCCCTGGTCGGGCTGACCCCGGCCGCCCGGCGCAAGTTCAAGGGCTACTCGCTGGGCATGAAGCAGCGGCTCGGCATCGCCGCCGCGATGCTCGGTGACCCGCGGGTGCTGATCCTCGACGAGCCGGCCAACGGGTTGGACCCGGAGGGCATCCGGTGGATGCGCGGGTTCCTCAAGAGCCTGGCCCAGGAGGGCCGCACGGTGCTGGTCTCCAGCCACCTGCTCTCCGAGATGCAGCTGCTCGCCGACGACGTGGTGATCATCGCCGCCGGCCAGCTGGTCCGGCAGGGGCCGGTCGAGCAGGTGATCGGCTCGATGGCCCAGGGCGTGCGGGTGCGGGTGCGCACCCCGCAGGCCGACGAACTCGTCGCCGCGCTGAAGGCGCAGTCGGCCACCGTCACCCCGGACGAGCACGGCGTCCTGCTGGTGGACGGGGCGGACGCCCCGACCGTCGGCCGGGTCGCCCTGGCCGCCGGGGTGGAACTGCACGAACTCACCACGGAACGGCCCGACCTGGAACGGGTCTTCCTGGAGCTGACGGCCGGGAAGGCGGGCATTCGATGAACCTGGTCCGAGCCGAGCTGCTCAAGATCCGTACGACCAACACCTGGTGGCTGTTCGGCCTCGGCGCGCTGGTCACCCTGGCCCTGGCGTTCCTGGTCAACGCGCTCAACGCGAACCTCAGCCTCAGCGGCCCGCAGGACGTGGAGGGCCTGCCGCAGGAGCAGGCCGAGCAGGTCCTGGCCTCGGCCAGTGAGGTCTTCCAGGCGGCGAACCTGTTCACCTCGGGGCAGTACTTCGGGCTGCTCTTCGTGCTGCTGCTCGGCATCATCGTGGTGACGAACGAGTTCTACCACCAGACCGCGACGACCACCTTCCTCACCACCCCGCACCGGACGGTGGTGGTCACCGCCAAGCTGGTCGCGGCGGCGCTGATCGGCGCGTTCTTCTGGCTGGTCACCACCGTGCTCACCGTGCCGGCGACGCTGATCTTCTTCGCGGTCAAGGGGTGGGACGCGCACCTGGGCGAGTGGGACATCACCCGCGCCATCCTGCTCAACCTGCTGGCGTACGTGCTCTGGGGCGTCTTCGGCGTCGGCTTCGGCGTGCTGATCCGCAGCCAGATCGGGGCGACCATCACCGCCGTGGTGCTCTACCTGGTCGGCACGACCGCGGCGAACCTGGTCTTCTTCCTGCTCCAGCAGTGGCTGGAGCAGGACTGGATCAGCAAGCTGGCGGTGATCGTGCCGTCCACCGCGTCCTCGCTGATGATCAGCGGCACTGAACTGCCGGGCAACCCGCCGCAGTGGGTGGGCGCGGTGGTCCTGATCGCGTACGCCGTGCTGACCTCGGCGGCCGGCAGCCTCATCATGCGGCGCCGCGACATCGCCTGAGCCGGATCCGGGCGACGGCCCTAACAGGAGTCGAGGCGACACGCAGCGTTTGCCGAACTTCTGGCATCTTCTGTGAAACGGGCCACCCGTCGGAGGCGGAAATGCCTGCGGCATTCCTACGGCGTAGCCTGGGAGCCGTCTCCCGTGCGCCCGGAACGGGCACGGGTGCCGACCGCGTGACATACGAACCCGCGTGAAAGAGGCGATTACCGGCCGTGTCGACCCAGCAGACTTCGCAGGAGAACCCACTGGCGGGTTTCGGCCCGAACGAGTGGATCGTCGAGGAGATGTACCAGCGCTACCTCGCCGACCCGTCGAGCGTCGACTCGGCCTGGCACGACTTCTTCGCCGACTACCGGCCGGCCCCGGGCGCCGCCACGCCGCGCCCCGCCGAGGAGAAGGCCCCGGCCAAGGCCGCCCCCGCCGAGCCGGC
>NZ_JAEVHN010000797.1:0-2529 GCF_016803375.1 Micromonospora sp. 4G55 | reverse complement strand
CGCCGCGTCCCGGAACGTGGTGTCGGCGGCGAAGTCGAACTGCGCCTCGACGATGGCGGTGGTGGCGCGGCGGTCACCCAGGGCGGCGCGGATGTCCCACAGCGCCGCGGACCAGATCTCGCCGTCGGCGTGCACCTCGCCCTGCACGTCGCCCGGGTAGACCTTCGCCTCGTCGAGCCGGCGCAGGCAGTGCGGCGCGGTACGGGTGTAGGAGACCGCGTCCCAGTCGGCCACGCAGGCCTCCGGGGTGCGGGTCGGGGTGCCGGTGGCCCAGCTGGTCACCACCACCGCCAGGTAGTCGGAGAAGCCCTCGCCGATCGAGCCGGACTCCAGCGTGGTGCCGAAGCCGGGGACCTGTCCGTCCTGCACCGAGTGGCCGTACTCGTGGACGATCACCTCGGCGTCCTCGGCGTCGTCCACCCCGCCCTTGCCCAGCGTGATGTTCGCCTTGTCCTCGCGGAAGAACGAGTTGTCGCCGCCGTACTGGTCGATGCGCAGCTCGATCTGCCGCTGGTTGACCGGGCGCAGCGTGCTGCCGAAGCCCAGCGACTGCAGGTACGCCTGGGCGGTGTTCACCCAGTGGTAGCCCATCACCTGCTCGAACTGGTCGGCGTCGCGGTGCCAGGCCGGGTAGCCGCCGGCAACCGCCCGGGCGGGCGTGCCGGTCTTGCTCTTGACCGTCACGTACCGGCCGGTGAGGGTGCCGGAGCCGTCCAGGTTGGTCAGTGTCACCGACCGGTACGCCCCGGCCAGGGCGGCGTAGTCGGCGTCCTTCTGGTCGGTCAGCGACTGGTCGCCGAGCTGCTGCACCGGGTTGGGTGCGAAGACCGTCGCGGTGGCGGTGTGGCCGTAGGGGTCGCCGGCGGCCGAGGCGGTCGTGCCGCCGGCGACCAGCGCCGCGGTGACCGCCGAGGCGACCAGCGCGGATCGGGTGAGGTGGGGAGGCATCTCATGATCCCTTCGAGGGTGGATCGATCTGCCGAGACTAGGCTTCTCGCCGACCCCTGCCAACCGTCGACGGGCCGGTCACCGCCGTCCCGTCGACCGAGTCCGAGGAGCCCTTGTGGAGATGGAACGGATCGGCCCGCCGCTGCGCGCCGGGGAGCGGGAGACGCTGCGCGCGTTCCTCGACTTCCACCGGGCGACCCTGGTGATGAAGTGCCAGGGGCTGTCCGACGAGGAACTGCGGCGTCGGTCCATGCCGCCCTCGACGCTGACGCTGCTCGGCCTGCTGCGGCACATGGCCGAGGTGGAGCGGACCTGGTTCCGCCGGGTGATCGACGCCGAGGACGTGCCGCTGATCTGGTCGGAGACCGGCGACTTCCAGGAGGCGTACGACCCGACCGGCTCGACCGGCGCGGACGCGTTCGAGGTGTGGCAGCGGGAGGTGGAGCACGCCCGCCGGATCGAGCGGGAGGCCGAGTCCCTCGACGTCACCGGGCACCAGGCGCGGTGGGGTGAGGACGTCTCACTGCGGCTGGTGATGCTGCACATGATCCACGAGTACGCCCGGCACAACGGCCACGCCGACTTCCTCCGCGAGGGCATCGACGGCTCCGTCGGGGCGTGACCGCCCGGCGACCCCGTCGCCGGTGCGGCGTCCCGGCTCAGTGCCGGGCGCTGCCCGCCGGCGGGGCCTCGGCACCGGTCGGTCCCGCGCCGGGCAGCGGCAGCCAGGCCAGCACGTCGCGGATCTTGTCGTCCCAGTACGCCCAGTCGTGGTCGCCGGGGGAGAAGTCCACGGTGACCGGGACGTCCCGGGCCCGTGCCGCCTCGACGAAGCGCACGTTGTCCTTGTGGAGGAAGTCCTCGGTGCCGCAGGCGACGTAGAGCGCCGGCAGGTCGGCGTCGGCCCGGCCGAGCAACGCCACCGTGTCGTCGTCGCCGCCCGGCACGTCCCGGTCACCCCAGACGGTGTGCCACACGGTCGGATCGACCGGCCGGGTGGGGTGGTCGCGCCGGTGGGCCACGTTCAGCGCCCCGGAGAGGCTGGCCGCGGCGGCGAACCGGTCCGGTCGGCGCAGCGCCCATTTCACCGCCCCGTACCCGCCCATCGACAGGCCGGCGACGAAGGTGTCCTCCCGGCGCTCGGAGAGCCGGAAGAACGACCGGCACACCTGCGGCAGTTCCTCGGTGAGGAACGTCCAGTAGCGGTTGCCGTGCTCCTCGTCGGCGTAGAAGCTCCGCCCCGCCTGAGGCATCACCACGGCCAGGCCCAGCGGCGCGACGTACCGCTCGATCGCGGTACGCCGGGTCCAGACGGTGTCGTCGTCGGTCAGGCCGTGCAGGAGGTAGAGCACCGGCGGATCGCCGGCCGGGGCGCGCCGGCCATGCCGATCTGCGTCGAGGTGCGCTCCGGCAGGAGCACCGTCATCGACGTCCCCACGCCCAGCGCCTCGGAGAAGAAGTCACAGCGGATCCGCGCCATGGGCGTGGATGCTACGCGCCGCCGCCGGCCGTTCCACCGCCGCCGCCCGGCGTGCCGGGGCCGTCGGCCCGGTGACGGTCGGCCGGCTCAGCCGGCTCGAC